>NZ_JBFTPJ010000369.1:0-5308 GCF_056398445.1 Variovorax sp. 01T439_2 | reverse complement strand
CCACCATGCCGTGCAGCTGGGCAGTATAGAAATTGGTCTGCTGCAGTCCGCCCTGCAGGCAGGCCACGGCCACGCCGGCCGTGGTGTGCGTGTGCATCACGCAGTGCGCGCCGGGCAGGCCGTCGTGGATGGCGGCGTGCACCGTGAAGCCGGCCGGGTTCACCGGCCAGGTCGAGCCGTCGAGCACCTTGCCCTGCAGGTCGATCTTCACCAGGTTGCTGGCCGTCACTTCGCTGTAGTGCAGGCCGAAGGGGTTGATGAGGAACTGCTTCTCTCCGCCCGTCACGCTGTCGGGCAGCCGCACCGTGATGTGGTTGTAGATCATCTCGGTCCAGCCCAGCATCGCAAACACGCGGTAGCAGGCCGCGAGCTGCTCGCGCGCGGCGCGTTCGTCCGGATGGATCGAGGGATGGACCAGCGCCGACGGCGCCGCGGGAGTGGAGAGTGTGTTCATTGCAGTTCCTTCATTCAGGTTATCCCTCAGCCGTGAAGCCGACTTCCTTGACGATCGGCGCCCACTTGGCGGTGTCTTTCTTCAGCAGTTCCGTCAGCTCGCCGGGCGTGGAAGACATCGCTTCCAGGCCGAAGGTGCCGAGCCCGTCGATCACGTCCTTTTGCGCCAGCGCGTTCTTCATCGCAGTGTTCAGCTTCGCGACCAGCTCCGGCGAAGCCTTGGCCGGCAGGAAGAAGGCGAACCATTCGCTGTGCGCCATGTCCTTGATGCCCTGCTCGCCGAAGGTCGGCACGTCGGGCGCGAAGCGGCTGCGCTTGGCGCCCGAGACGCCCAGGATGCGCACCTTGCCCGAGGCCAGGTGCTGCGTGATGTCGCCGATCGGCCCCGAGACGGCCGAGATGTTGCTGCCCAGCAGGTCCAGCATGGCCGGCTGCGTGCCGCGGTAGGCGGCATGCTTGAGCTCGACGCCGCCCTTCTTGCCCAAGAGCGCGCCGATGAAGTGCGGCGTGGAACCCGCGGCCGGCGAGCCGAAGTTGGCGCCGGCCGGGTTGGCCTTGGCCCAGGCCAGGAACTCGGGCACCGTCTTCACGCTGGCGGGCACCGCGGGGCCGACCGCAAAGCCGAAGTCGAAGATGCAGGCGATGCTCACCGGCGTGAGGTCCACCATCGGGTCGTACGGCAGCTTCTTGTAGATGTGCGGGTAGATCGTGAGGATGGAGGTGGGCGTCTGCAGGATGGTGGCGCCGTCGGCGGGCCGGCCCTTCACGTAGCTCACGGCGATCTGGCCGCCCGCGCCGGTGCGGTTTTCGACCACGGCGGCCTTGGCGTACTCGGGGCTGAGCTTCTGCGCGAGGCGCCGGCAGGTGGTGTCCGAGGTGCCTCCGGCCGCAAAGCCGGTGACGATGGTGGCGGTTTCGAGCGAGGCCTGCGCGAAGGCGCGCTGGCCCAGGCTGGCAAGCAGCGCCGAGGCGCCGGTGGTCTGCAGCAGCTGGCGGCGGGTGAAGGTCATGGTCTGTCTCCGGGGTGTTGTTGGTTGCGTTTCACGATTCGTCGCGCAGCCAGGTGACTGCGCCCGAATGGGTCACGGCGCCCTGGTGGGCGGGGCGCACGGTGAGCGCGTATTTTTCCAGCAAGCCGCGGTGCGCCACCCCCGCGTTTACCTGACGTCTGGACAGCCGCAGCGCGATTTCTTCCGCTGCCAGTTCCACCGAAATGGTGCGCGCCCCGGGCCGCGCGTCGATGGCCACCATGTCGCCGTCCTGCAGCGCCGCAATCGGCCCGCCGTCGGCCGCTTCGGGCCCCGCATAGCCGATGCACAGGCCGCGCGTGGCGCCCGAGAAGCGCCCGTCGGTCAGCAGCGCCACCTTGTCGCCCATGCCCTGGCCGTAGAGCAGGGCGGTGATGCCCAGCATCTCGCGCATGCCGGGGCTGCCCTTGGGGCCCTCGTTGCGGATCACGATCACATCGCCGGCTTCGTAGCGGCGGTTCTGCACGGCCGTCTGCGCTTGTTCCTCCGAATCGAAGACGCGCGCCGGGCCGCGGTGCACCAGCGTCTGGAGGCCCGCGGTCTTGAGCAGCGCGCCGTCAGGGCAGAGGTTGCCCTTGAGCACGGCCAGGCCGCCGTCGCGAGTGATCGGGTTGCCGGGCGCGCGCACCACGCGGCCGTCGGGCGCCGCGGCATCGGCCAGTTCCTCGGCCAGCGTGCGGCCGGTGAAGCTGAGCGCATCGCCGTGCACGAAGCCCTGCTCCATCAGCGTGCGAAGAATGACGCCCGCGCCGCCGATGTAGAACACGTCGCGCGCCAGGTACTGCCCGCCCGGGCGCAGGTCGGCGATGAGCGGCGTGCGCGCGAAGATCTCGGCCACGTCGTCCAGGTGGAACCTGATGCCGGCCTCGTGCGCGATGGCCGGCAGGTGCAGTGCGGCGTTGGTCGAGCCGCCCGTGGCCGAGACCACGGCGCAGGCGTTCTCGAGCGCCTTGCGCGTGACGATGTCGCGCGGCAGGGGGCTGTCGCCCATCACCGCCTTCATGAGATTCTTCGCGGCGCGGCGCATCAGCGGTGCACGCTCGCTGAACACCGCCGGCACCATGCTGGAGCCGATGGGCGCCAGGCCCAGGGCTTCCGACACCATGCCCATGGTGTTGGCCGTGAACTGGCCCGCGCAGGCGCCCGCGGTGGGAAGGCAGGCGCGGCTCATGGCGTCGAGTTCATCGTGCGTGGCGGTGCCGGCCAACACCTTGCCGATGGTCTCGTAGGTGTCCACCACGTTGAGGTCGCGGCCATCGGGGCCCGGCATCTGCCCCGGCAGCGCCGAGCCGCCGTGCACGAACACGCTCGGCACGTTGCAGCGCACCATGCCCATCATCAGGCCCGGCAGGTTCTTGTCGCAGGCGCCGATGGCGAAGATGCCGTCCCACTGGTGGCCGCGCGKCGAGGCCTCGACGCTGTCGGCAATCAGCTCGCGCGAAATCAGCGAGAAGCGCATGCCCGAATGCGCCATGGTGAGCCCGTCGCTCACCGACACCACGGGGCATTCGTGCGGCGTGCCGCCGCCCGCGTAGATGCCGGTCTTGGCGTGCTGCGCCTGCTCGCGCAGGTTGAGGTTGCACGGGCTCATCTCGCCGCCGGTGTGGAACACGCCGATGTGCGGGCGCGCGATGTCCTCGTCGTCCTGGCCGAGCGCATGCAGGAAGCTGCGCGTGGTGGCGCGGATCGTGCCCTCGCGGATGGTGGCGGAGCGGAAGCGCTTGCTGTTCGGATCGGTGGGAGTGGTCATCGGGCTGGCATCGGCTGGCTGGCTGTCTGGGTTGCGGAAGGGTCAGAACATGCCGTTGCTGTTCGCGGCGGTCTCGGGCACGGGCTGCACCACATCCCAGTGCTCGACGATCTTTCCGTTCTCCAGCTTGAAGATGTCGACGATGGCGCTGCCGCGCGTGCCCGGCTCGCGCACCGCGTTGACGTGCAGGATCACAAAGTCGCCATCGACAAAACTGCGCTTGATGTCGCTGTGCGACTTCGGAAATTTCTCGCGCAGGAACGCGATGAACTTGCGGAAGCCCTCGGGCCCGTCGGCCGCCGTGGGGTTGTGCTGCACGTAGCGGTTGCCCACGTACTGCAGGGCCGCGTCGGCGTCCTTCTGGTTCAGGCCTTTTTCGTAGAAGGCCAGGACCGCCTGGCGGTTGGCCTCCTGCTGGGCGGTGGCGGCTTGCGGCTTGCCGGTGCCCATGGGGGCGCAGGCGGCGAGGAACAGCGTGGCGGCCGCCGAAAGGGCCGCAAGGGTGGCGCGTTGCATGACAGGTGCTCCGGTGCGAAAGAGATGGAATGAATCGTTCAGTAGCCGCTGGGCGTCACCGCGCTCGCGGCGCTCTTGTAGCGGGACGACAGCTGCCTTGCCGCCGCCGTGAGCAGGATGGTGTCCACGCCCACCGCCACGAACTGCGCGCCGGCGGCCAGCCACTTGCGCGCCTGCTCCTCGGTGGTCGACAGAATGCCCGGCGCCTTGCCGGCCTTGCGGATGCGTGCAATGGCGTCGGCGATCATGGCCTGCACCTCGGGATGGTTGGGCTGGCCCACGAAGCCCATCGAGGCCGACAGGTCGGCCGGCCCGATGAACACGCCGTCCACGCCTGGCGTGGCCGCGATGGCGTCGAGGTTCTTCATCGCCTCCACGGTTTCGGCCTGCACCAGCAGGCAGGTTTGCGCGTTGGCTTCGTGCAGGTAGCGCGGATAGGCCTGCCAGCGCGAGGCGCGCGCCAGGGCGCTGCCCATGCCGCGGATGCCTTCGGGCGGATAGCGCATGCCCTGCACCATGCGCGCCGCCTGCTCGGCAGTGTCGACCATCGGCACCAGGATGGTCTGCGCGCCGATGTCCAGGAACTGCTTGAGCAGCGTGACGTCGCCCACCGGCACCCGCACCACGGGATGCGAGCGCTCCGACTCGGGCTGTGCCGACCAGGCGCTCGAGATGCCCTGCAGCTGCGCGAGCACCGAGCGCACGTCGTTGGGCGCGTGCTCGCCGTCGACCAGCAGCCAGTCGAAGCCGGTACCGGCCAGGATTTCGGCCGCATAGCCGTCGGCCAGGCCGACCCAGAGGCCGATCTTCTGTTCGCCGGCCTGCATGGCCTGCTTGAAGGTGTTCAAAGGTGTTTGCATGGTGTGTCTTTTAGATGAGACGAAAGGCAATGCTGCCCAGAGGGCCGTAGTCGGCATGGAAGGTATCGCCGGGCAGCGCGGTGGTGGGCCGCGTGAACGAGCCGCCGAGCACCACTTCGCCGGCTTCGAGGCATTCGTCCCACGGCGCGAGCTTGTTCGCGAGCCAGGCCACGCCCGTGGCCGGGTGGTTGAGCACGGCCGCGGCCACGCCCGATTCCTCGATCACGCCGTTCTTGTAGAGCAGCGCGCTCACCCAGCGCAGGTCGACCGCATCGGGCTTGACCGGCCGTCCGCCCATCACGATGCCGGCGTTGGCCGCGTTGTCGGCAATGGTGTCGAACACCTTGCGCGGCGCCTTGGTGTGGCGGTCGAACTGCTCGATGCGCGCGTCGATGATCTCGATGGCCGGCACCACGTAGTCGGTGGCGGCCAGCACGTCGAAGATGCTCACGTTCGGCCCCTGCAGCTTCCTGCCGAGCACGAAGGCCAGCTCCACCTCGATGCGTGGCGCGATGAAGCGCTTGAACGGAATGTCGCCGCCCTGCTCGAAGAACATGTCGTCGAGCAAGGTGCCGTAGTCGGGCTCGTCGATCTGGCTGGACTGCTGCATGGCGCGCGAGGTCAGGCCGATCTTGTGGCCCCGCGGCACGCGGCCTTCCGCGATCTTCTGCTTGACCCATGCGCGCGAGATGGCGTAGCCG
>NZ_JBFTPJ010000368.1:0-5310 GCF_056398445.1 Variovorax sp. 01T439_2 | reverse complement strand
TGCTGAGGCTGGCCGACCTGATCCGCGAAGGGGCGGGCGGTATTGCCGGCATCACGGTCACGCTGGACTCGCACCACAGGTTCGACATCGCGCATCCCACGTTCTGGCAGGCGCGCGGCGGCGGTGCGGTGGCGCCCTTCACCGCGATCACCGCGGCGCAGGTTCGCGGCGGCGACTATCGGCCCCGCGACGCCGCGGCCCTGCCGCGCGCGCTGGCCTACCTTGACGAACTCGAGCGCAGGGGCCGCTACACGCTGATGGTGTGGCCGGTGCACTGCGAGATCGGCAGCTGGGGCCACAACGTGCATGCCGCCGTCAAGGCCGCCTACAACGCCTGGGAAGACGCACAGGCCGGGCTGGTGGAAAAGGTCGCCAAGGGCAGCAATCCCTGGACCGAGCACTACAGTGCCATCCAGGCCGAAGTGCCGGATGCGGAGGATCCCGGCACCGCGCTCAACATGCCGCTGGTCGCATCGCTCGACGGCGCCGACCTGATCGTGATTGCGGGCGAAGCCAGCAGCCATTGCGTGAAGGCCACCACCGAGCACATCGCCGCCCACCTGCCGTCGGGCAGGCCCGCCAAGCTGGTGTTGGTCACCGACTGCATGAGCCCGGTGACCGGCTTCGAGGCGCAGCACCAGGCCTTCCTCGACGACATGGCCGCGCGCGGCGCGCAGCTGCGCACCAGCGCCGAAGTGCGCGCACTGCTGGCGGCCAACGCCTGACGCCAACCCGCCCAAGGAGCACACCATGCAACCGATCATCCAGAGCCTGCTCGACACCGACCTGTACAAGTTCACGATGTGGCAGGCCATGCTGCACAGCCACCCGCAGACGCAGGCGGAGTACAGCTTCGTGTGCCGCAACCAGCCGGCCTATCCGCTGGCCGAGCTGCTGGCGGACGTCAACGCGCAACTCGACCACCTGTGCACGCTGCGCTTCGCGCCCGGCGAACTCGCCTACCTGCGCGGCCTGCGCTACATCAAGAGCGACTTCGTCGACTTCCTGCGCATCTTCAGCTTCCAGCGCGAATTCATCACCGCCGCGGCCGAAGGCGATGCGCTGCGCATCCGTGCGGTCGGCCCGCAGGTGCACACCATGGCGTTCGAGATCTTCGTGCTCGCGATCGTCAACGAGCTGTACTTCCGCCGCTTCGATGCCGAGGCGGCGCTGGCCGAGGGCCGCCGGCGCCTGCAGACCAAGATCGAGTTGCTGCGCGGCTTTGCGGAAGAGCCGGCGGCGCGGCATCCATTCGAGTTCTTCGACTTCGGCGTGCGGCGCCGCTTCTCCCGCGACTGGCAGCGCGAAATGGTCGGCACGCTCAAGCGCGAGGTGCCGATGTATTTCAAGGGCACCTCCAACGTGCTGCTGGCCAAGGAGCTGGAGCTGGTGCCCATCGGCACCATGGCGCACGAGTACCTGCAGACCTACCAGGCGCTCGGCGTGCGGCTGCGCGACTTCCAGAACGCCGCGCTGGAAGGCTGGGTGCAGGAGTACCGCGGCGATCTCGGCGTGGCGCTGACCGACGTGGTCGGCATGGATGCCTTCCTGGCCGATTTCGATCTGTACTTCGCCAAGCTGTTCGACGGCCTTCGCCACGACTCGGGGGACCCGGTCGCCTGGGGCGAGAAGGCGCTGGCGCACTACGCCAGGCTGCGCATCGATGCGCATACCAAGCGGCTGGTGTTCTCCGACGGGCTCGACCTGCCAACGGCGATCCGGCTGTACCGCACCTTCGCCGACCGCACGCAGACCGGCTTCGGCATCGGCACCCACCTGAGCAACGACGTCGGCCTCACGCCGCTGAACATCGTGATGAAGCTCACGGCCTGCAACGGCCAGCCGGTGGCCAAGCTGTCGGACAGCCCGGGCAAGACGCTGTGCGAAGACCAGACCTTCCTGGCCTACCTGCGCCAGGTCTTCCAGATCGAGGGGTGAGGCCATGCTCCGCATCACTGTCGCCCAGCTCAACCCCACGATCGGCGACCTGGCCGGCAACGCCGCGCGGATGATCGAGGCCGCGCGCCGGGCCGCGGCCGACGAGTCCGACCTGGTGGTCTTCTCCGAGCTGTCGCTCACGGCCTACTACCCGGCCGACCTGCTGGAGGAAGAGGGCTTCATGGACCGCGTGGAGGAGGCGTTCGGGCAGCTGCTCTCGGCCTCGCGCGAGATGCCGGCGCTGCACTGGGCGGTCGGCCTGCCGGCGCGGCGCGAAGGCGCGGGCAAGAAGCTTCGCAACGTGCTGCGCGTCATTTGCGCGGGCGAAGTGCGGCTCGAATATGCCAAGCAGCTGCTGCCGACCTATAGCGTCTTCGACGAGCGCCGGCACTTCGAGCCGGGCCCCGACGTGGCACGCGTGCTGCGCATCCGCGGCACGCGCGTGGGATTCCTGATCTGCGAGGACGGCTGGAACGACGAGGGCCAGGACTACCTCGTCAATCCCTTCGACCGCATGCGCGATGCCGCGCCCGACCTCGTGGTGTCGATCAACGCGAGTCCCTCGAACATCGGCAAGCGCGAGCAGCGGCACCGCATCTTCGGCGCGGCCAGCCGCCGCAACGGGCTGCCGATCCTCTACGTCAACCAGGTGGGCGGGCACGACCAGCTGGTGTATGACGGGGCCTCGTTCGCCGTCGAGCCGCAGGCCGGCGTGGTGTACGAGGCGCACCGCTTCGCGGAGGACGTGAGCACGCTGCGCTTCGAGGACGGCCGCTTTCTCACGCCGGCCGGCGAAGCACCGCCGCCTGTGCCGCCGCAAGGCCTGCCGACGCTGGAGTTCTACCGCCAGCAGATCGTGCTGGGCCTGCGCGACTATGCGCGGCGCTGCGGCTTCCGGCAGGCGGTGGTCGGCTCGTCCGGCGGCATCGATTCGGCGCTGACGCTCGCGCTGGCGGTCGAGGCGCTGGGCGCGCAGAACGTCGTCGCCATCACCATGCCGTCGCGCTTTTCCTCGGCGGGATCGGTGGACGATTCCGAAAGGCTGTGCCGCAACCTCGGCGTGCCGCTCGAGGCGCATGCCATTGGGGGCATCGTCTCGCAGTTCGAGCAAGGCTTCGAGACGGCCTTCGGCCAAGGGCTGCAAGGCGTGGCACTCGAGAACCTGCAGGCGCGCGTGCGCGGCACGACCCTCATGGGCTACTCCAACAGCTTCGGCCACCTGCTGCTGACCACGGGCAACAAGTCCGAGATCTCGGTCGGCTACTGCACGCTCTATGGCGACACCAACGGCGGCCTGGGCCTGATCGGCGACCTCTACAAGACCGAGGTCTTCGCGTTGTCGCGACACTTGAATGCACAGGCCGGACGCGAGCTCATCCCGCAGGCCATCCTCGACAAGGAACCTTCCGCCGAGCTGGCCCCGGGGCAGAAGGACGCCGACAGCCTGCCGCCGTATGAAGTGCTCGACGAAGTCCTCAAGCTGCTGATCGAAGGCCAGCGGCTCGCAAAGGACGAGTACGAAAAGGCGCGCAGCTTCGTCGACCGGCTGCGCGCCACGCCCGGGGGCGAGGCGCTGGTCGAGCGCATCCGCGGCATGGTCGCGCGCAACGAGTACAAGCGGCGGCAGTCGCCGCCCATCGTCCGGGTCAGGCCCCGGGCATTCGGCTCGGGCCGCCAGATGCCGATCGCTGCCCGCTGGAACTGAGGATGAAAAAATKACAAGCACGAACAAGGCGCCCGATGTCGCCGTCTACATCGGACGCTTCCAGATTTTCCACAACGCCCAGCTCGCGCTGCTGCGCCGCGCGCTCGCCGCCGCGCCCGAGTGCGTGGTGGTGCTCGGCTCGGCCTTCCAGGCGCGCACGCCGCGCAATCCCTTCACCTGGCAAGAGCGCGCCGAGATGATCCGCGTCGCGCTGCCGGAAGCGGAGCGCCAGCGGCTGAGATTCCTGCCCGTGCGTGACCATTACAACCCCGCGCAATGGGTCGCGGCGGTGAAGCAGGACTTGGCGCGGCTGCATCCCGGCCAGCCTTCGGTGGTGCTGGTCGGGCACCTGAAGGACGCGACGAGCAGCTACCTGCGCGACTTTCCCGGCTGGGCGCTCGACGACGCCGGGCGCCGCGGCGACATCCATGCGAGCGCGCTGCGCGACGCCTATTTCGGGGCGGCCCACGATGGTTCTCTGGAACCGGCCCTGGCAGCCCTCGCCGGCCAGGCGCCGGAGAGCACGCTGCAGTTCCTGCGCGCCTGGGCCAGCCTGCCGCCTTATGCCGTGCTGGCGCAGGAATGGGAGAGCCTGCGCCGCGAGAAGGCGCTGTGGTCGGGCTCGCCGTACCCGCCGGTCTTCGTCACGGTCGATGCGGTGGTGCAGTGCGGGCGCCAGGTGCTGCTGATCCGGCGCGGCCGCTCGCCCGGCAAGGGCCTGTTCGCGGTGCCGGGCGGCTTCCTCGAGCCGCGCGAGACCGTGTGGCAGTCGGCCCTGCGCGAACTGGAAGAGGAAACTGGCCTGCGGCTGCTGGACAGCGACATCGAAGCCGCCTTCAAGGCGGTGCAGGTGTTCGACCATCCCGACCGCAGCCAGCGCGGCCGCGTCATCACCCACGCGCACTGGTTCGACCTGGGTCCGCGCCGCCCGCCCGAGCTGACCGCCGGCGACGACGCCTCGGAAGCCCGCTGGGTGCCCATCGACCAGCTGGCCGGCATGGAGGACCAGTTCCACGACGACCACTTCCACATCCTCGATTTCTTCTTCGGGTTGACGGCCGAGGCCGCGCAAGGTGGCACTGCATGAACGACCGGGAGCGATACCGCGGCTGCCTTTTGGGACTGGCCTGCGGCGATGCGGTGGGCACGACCGTCGAGTTCATGCCGCGCGGAACTTTCGAGCCCGTCACCGGCATGGCTGGCGGCGGCCCATTCAGGCTGGAGCCGGGCGAATGGACCGACGACACCTCGATGGCGCTGTGCCTGGCAACGAGCCTGGTCTGGCGGCGCGGCTTCGATGCCGTCGACCAGATGAACCGCTACTGCAACTGGCGCAGCGTCGGCTACCTGAGCAGCAACGGCGAGTGCTTCGACATCGGCATCACGGTGGCCACGGCGCTGGACCGCTACCTCGTGACCCGCGATCCGTTCGCTGGCGACCCCGACCCCAGGACGGCCGGCAACGGCGCGCTGATGCGGCTCGCACCGGTCTCGATGTACTTTCGCGCCAGCGCGGACCACACCTTCCGGTTTGCCGGCGAAAGCACGCGAACCACGCATGGCGCGCGCGAAGCCATCGATTGCTCGCAGCTCTTTGCGCTGCAACTGCGGGCAGCGTTGATGGGCGCAAGCAAGGAGCACATTCTTGCAACCGCAGTCCCCGAACC
>NZ_JBFTPJ010000367.1:0-5312 GCF_056398445.1 Variovorax sp. 01T439_2 | reverse complement strand
GTCATGGTGTTCGCGACCATGCCGACCGACTTGTTCTGCTGCACCGCCATGAAGGCCGAACCGGTGTCCTGGAAGGTCACGGGCTCCGAGCCGTTCATCTTGATCGACAGCTCCGAGGTCGATCCCTTGGTCGAACTCAGGCGCTTGCCCTTGAAGTCGGCCTTGGCGGCACCCGGGTCGGAGGCTTTCACCGCGAGCATTTCCTTGGCCACGTAGTACGGGTCGCTGAACTGGATCTGCTCGCCGCGGCTCTTGGTGTAGGCCAGGTTGGCAATGGTCACGTCGACGCGCCCGAGCTTGACCTCGGGCACGCGCGCTTCCACCGAGAGCGGCGTGACCTTGGCCGTCAAGCCGAGTTCCTTGGCCAGCGCGTGGCACAGGTCGACGTCGTGGCCCACCATCTCGCGCGTCTTCGGATCCGGCGCGGCGAAGGGCGGAACGTCGGCGAAGGTGCCGCAGCGCAGCTCCTTGCGCGCGCTGATGTCGCTCCACTGGTCGGCATGCGCCAGCAGAGAGGCGGCGCAAAGACAGGTTCCGATCGTGGTGAGGCGGAAGACGTTTCTGTTCGACATGGTGAGCTCCTGAGGAGATGCTGGGGGAAGAAAAAAATCAGTGCGCGCGCAGGTCCGACAAGAAGCGCTGCGCACGCGGATGCTGCGGACTCTTGAAGAAGGCCTCGGGGTCGGCCTTCTCGAGGATGCGGCCCGCGTCCATGAACCAGACGCGGTCGGCCACCTCGCGGGCGAAGTTCATCTCGTGCGTGACGCACATCATGGTCATGCCGTCGTGGGCCAGGCCGCGCATCACCGACAGCACTTCGCCCACCATCTCGGGGTCGAGCGCGCTGGTGGGCTCGTCGAACAGCATCGCAGGCGGCTCCATGGCCAGCGCGCGCGCAATCGCCACGCGCTGCTGCTGTCCGCCCGACAGCTGCGCCGGGTAGGCGCCTGCCTTGTTCGACAGGCCCACGCGCTCGAGCAGCTGCGCCGCCCTCGCCTTTGCGTCGGACCGCTTCACGCCCAGCACCCGCATGGGCGACAGCATGATGTTCTCCAGCACCGAGAGATGCGGAAACAGGTTGAAGCTCTGGAACACGAAGCCGATGCGGCTGCGCAGCTTGTTGAGCGCCGCGCTGCTCATGGGCGCGTGGATGTCGTGGCCGTCGAACAGCAGTTGGCCCGACTTCACTTCCTCCAGCCGGTTGACGGTGCGGATCAGCGTGGACTTGCCGGAGCCCGAAGGGCCGCAGACCACCACCACCTCGCCCTTCTTGACCTCGGCGTTGACGTCGGCGAGCGCCTGGTAGTCGCCATACCACTTGTTGATGTTGGAGAACAGGATCATGGTGTCATCCCCTGCGGGGTGTGGAACGGGGTTCATGGCGCTGTCTCCTGGTCTTGTGGTCGATGGCCGTCGAGCGCGGCCTCACGGGTTTGCTGCCACCGGCGGCGGCAGCGAAACACCGTCTTCGGATGTCTTCACGGAAGCTGCACCGAGCCGCTTGTGGGCAATGCGCCGCTCCAGCCACTGCGCGAGCTGCGTCAGGCTGAAGCAGACGACGTAGTACGTCATCGCCAGGATGAAGAACACCTGGAACGGCTTGGTCAGCAGCTGGTTGTTGATCTGGTTGGCCGCGAAGGTCAGCTCCTGCACGTTGATGACGTAGCCCAGCGTGGTCTCCTTGATGGTGGAGATGAACTGGCTCAGCATGCTCGGCAGCATGTTGTAGAGCGCCTGCGGCAGGATCACGAACCACATCGTGCCCAGGTGGCTGTGGCCGAGCGCGCGCGCCGCTTCGGCCTGGCCCTTGGGCAGCGCCTGGATGCCGGCGCGCACCACCTCCGACAGGTAGGCGCCCTCGTAGATCACCAGCGTGCACAGCATGGTGGTGAAGCCCGACACATCGCGCCCGATCAGGATCGGCACCAGGAAGTAGACCCACAGGATCACCATGAGAAGCGGCACGCCGCGCACCACGTAGACCAGCACCGTGGCCGGCCAGCGCAGCAGGCGCCAGGGCGACAGCCGCGCGAGCGCCAGCAGCACAGACAGCGGAAACGCCAGCACGATGCCCAGCACCGACAGGATCAGCGTGGCGACGATGCCGCCGAGCGGCCCGCTGGGGTACTGGCCGACGAGCAGCAGCAGCCAGTTGTCGCGCAGGATTTCAAAGACGCTGAACATGGCCTCTTACCTCGCTTGGGCGATGCGGTAGCGCCGCGACAGCCAGCCGCCGACGGCCATGATGAGCAGCGAGCACACGAGGTACAGCACCGTCGCCATGCTGTAGGCCTCGAAGGTGCGGAAGCTCTGGCTCTCGATCTCCTTCACCGCGTGGGTCAGCTCGGCCACGCCGATGGCCATCGCCAGGCTGCTGTTCTTGAACAGCGACACGCTGTGGTTCACCAGTGCCGGCACCGCGTTGCGGATGGCCTGCGGCAGCATCACGTGGCGCATCGAACCGATGTAGCCGTGGCCGAGCGCGCGCGCGGCCTCGGCCTGGCCGGGCGGGATGGAGCGCAGGCCCGAGCGCATGTCCTCGCTGAAGTAGGCGGCCTGGCAGAGCCCGAGCGCGACGATCGAGAGAATCGTCTCCGCGTTGTGCACCGACAGCCAGCCCTGCAGCGCATCGGGCAGCAGGCTGAAGATGCCGAAGTACCAGAGCATGAGCTGCACCAGCGTGGGCACGTTGCGGTGGTACGAGACATAGCCCATCACCACACGCTCGGCCAGCCGGCTCGGCATGAGGCGCACGACCAGCAGCACGACCGCCATGGCCATGGCCAGCAGCCAGGAGCCGGCCGCGATCTTCAGCGTTTCCTGCAGGCCGTGCAGCAGCATCGCGCCGAACTCCGGCTTCAGCAGGATCGCGAGCAGGTCGAAGTCCTTCATGTGCTGCTCCTTGGCGTGGCCGTGCGGGGCGTTCAGGCCTGCGGCGCTTCCGGGCGCGCGGTCGAGAGTCCGCCGGGCACCTGCAGCGTGGGCGTGATTTCCATGTGGCCCACGTTGACCGCGATGGGCGCCGCAATCGCGAAGGCGATGGCATTGGCGATGTCCTCGGCCTGCGGCAGCTCGTAGCCTTCGACGAAGCGCTTGTGGGTTTCTTCGGAGTCGCCGTGCACGTGCGCGRAGATGTCGGTGGCCACGCGCCCCGGGCAGATCTCGGTCACGCGCACGCGCTTGCCGAAGACGTCGATGCGCAGCTGGCGCGACAGCATGCTTACGGCCGCCTTGGTCGCGTGGTAGGTGCTGTTGCCGCCGAAGTTGTAGGCCGCGGCAATGGAGCTGATGTTGATCACGTGGCCCCGGTCGCGCGCGGCCATGCCGGGCACCACGAGCCGGCACAGGTGCAGCACGGCGCGCAGGTTCACGTCGACCAGCAGGTCGATGCCCTCGGCATCGGCCTTGAGGATGGAGCCGGGGCGGTCGACGCCGGCGTTGTTGACCAGCACGTCGAATGCCACCTCCTGCGTGAGGCGGGTGATGCCGGCGAGGTCGCTCACGTCGATGGCATGCGGGATGCAGCCGGTGCGCGCGGCCAGTTCGGCCAGCTTGCCGGCGCTGCGCGCCAGCGCGTGGACCTGGAGGCCTTCCTTGCAGAGGCGCTCGACGACGGCGGCACCGATGCCCGAGGAGGCCCCCGTCACCAGCGCGGTCTTGTAGTCGGAGAAGGGCATCTTTGTTTCTTTCGTGGAACTGGAGATCGCTGCGTTGAATTCACTGTATCGAGCGCTTCTTCGCGGCGCCAAGACGGATTGGCTGTGGAGCGATAAGCCGCCCTTATGTTGCCCCGTGTTCGTGCATACGGCCTAGGGTAAGCACCATGTCCGGGCTGCAGACCTGCTAGTCCGGCTGCTTCGAGATCGGCACCACGCGCCCCGCCTGCTCGACCACGCTGCGCACCGCGCGCGCCAGCTCCACCGCACCGGGCGTGTCGCCGTGCAGCAGGATCGAATGCGCGCGCATCGGGATCTTCTTGCCGCTGTGGCTGGTGACCGTGCCCTCCTCCAGCAGCTGGCGCACGCGCGCCAGCACCGCGCCCTGGTCGTGGATCACCGAACCGGGCAGCTTGCGCGGCACCAGCAGGCCGTCGTCGCCGCAGGCGCGGTCGGCCAGGAAGGTGGTGCGCACGCGCAGGCCGCAGCGCGCGGCCGCGTCCTCGATGGCGCGGCTGGCGGAAGTGCTGACGATGAGCATCGGATCGAAATCCGCCACCGCGCGCACCAGCGGCTCGGCCAGCGCGGCGTCGGCCGCGGCCATGTTGCCGAGCGCGCCGTGAAAGCTCATGTGCGTCATGCGGTGGCCGGCGGTGCGCGCCATGCCGTCCAGCGCGCTCAGCTGGTAGAGCACGTAGGCGACGAGTTCCTTCGGCTCGATCTGCATCGGCCGGCGGCCGAACCCGAGCAGGTCGGGAAAGCCCACGTGCGCGCCCACGTCGACGCCCCGCGCCAGCGCCAGGCGCACGGTGCGGTCCATGATGACCGGATCGCCCGCATGGAAGCCGCAGGCCACGTTGGCGGAAGAAACGATGTCGAGCAGCGCCTCGTCCTCGCCCATGCGCCAGGGTCCGAAGCCTTCGCCGAGGTCTGCGTTCAGGTCGATGTCCATGGGAGTCCTTTTTCTCTCTCGTTCGTCAGAGGGGGAGCAGGTCGAGCAGCGGCGCGCCGAAGCCGACTGCAAGGCCGTCGGCCGCGCGGAGGCCGTCGACGATGCCGGCCTGCGGCGCGGTGACGGGCAGCAGCAGCGGGCCGATCTTCAGCAGGCCGAGGGTCTGGCCGGCTTCGACGCGCTGGCCGATGCGCACCAGCGGCGCCGCGGCCAGCGGATGGCTGTGCAGGAACACGCCGACGGAGGGGGCGTGGATCGGCGAGTGCTCTGGTTCGGCTTCTTCCGCCGGCAGTTCAACGATGTTGTCGCCCTGCCGTCCGAGGCGCAGCGTGCCTTCTGGCGTGCGCAGTTCGAGCAGGCCGATGTCGGTGCCGGCCAGCCAGGCGGCCAGCTGCGAGGTGCGCAGTGCGATGTCCTGCATGTCAGCTTTTCTTGGGGTGCTGTTGTTCGGGGCGCTTCTGTTCGGGACGCGTGCACAGGCCACCGGGTACTCCCCTCCGCGAATGTCCCCCGGCCTGCGGCCTCCTCCTTGATTTCGCTGCGGGGAGCACCCGATGCCCTGTGCACTTGGGCACGCTCGTGGTGTACCGCTGATCAACCGCCGCTGCGCATAACGTTCCTGTCGATGGGGTGCCTTGCGCAGCGAAATAAAGGAGGAGCCGAAGGCGGGGGACATTCGCGGAGCAAGGTACCCCGTCGGCAGG
>NZ_JBFTPJ010000366.1:0-11092 GCF_056398445.1 Variovorax sp. 01T439_2 | reverse complement strand
GCGCTACATGTGGATCGGCTGCTCCGACAGCCGCGTGCCCGCCAACCAGATCACCGGCCTGGAGCCGGGCGAGGTGTTCGTGCACCGCAACGTCGCCAATATCGTGGTGCACTCCGACCTCAATGCGCTCTCGGCGATCCAGTTCGCGGTCGAGCACCTGAAGGTCGAGCACATCATGGTGGTGGGCCACTACGGCTGCGCCGGCGTGAAGGCGGCGCTCAGCGGCAAGCGCATCGGCCTGGCCGACAACTGGATCCGCCACATCCAGGACGTGCGCGACCGCCACGCCGTGATGCTCGATTCCCTGCCCGAGGACGTGCGCGTCGATGCGCTGTGCGAGCTCAACGTGGCCGAGCAGGTGGTCAACGTGGCCGTCAGCACCGTCATGGTCGATGCCTGGGGCCGCGGCCAGAAGGTCAAGATTCACGGCTGGACCTTCGGCGTGCACGACGGCCTGCTGCAGGACCTGGGCCTGAACGTGGATGGCGCCAGGCCGCTCGACGCGGTCTACAAGGCCGCGGTGCAGCGCATCCGCTACAAGTGGAGCAAGCCCGCGGGAGCCTCGCCGTCGGCGCAGGCCGGGGCCGACGGGACCGAAGGCATCGATGCCGCCGCGGCCGTTGCCCAGGCCATCGAGAGCACCGGAACGAAAACCGGCTGAACCCATGTTCCCGCAGCGTCTCGATTCACCGCTGGCCTACGACATCGCCAAGGCGATGATCGACGGGTTCAATCGCCACTACACGCTGTTCCGCGCCGAGTCGGCGCGTGCCAAGCACCGCTTCGAAACGGCCGACTGGCACGGCCAGCAGCGCGCGCAGCGCGAGCGCATCGAGTTCTACGACATGCGCGTGAACGAGGCCGTGGCCCGGCTCGAGAAAGAGTTCAAGGCCGGCGACCAGCCGATGGAGGTGTGGCACCAGGTCAAGCTGCACTTCATCGGCCTGCTGGTGGACCACCACCAGCCCGAGCTGGCCGAGAGCTTCTTCAATTCGGTGACCACGAAGATCCTGCACCGGGCCTACTTCCAGAACGACTTCATCTTCGTTCGCCCGGCCATCAGCACCGAGTACATCGAGCCGCGCGGCGCGCCCACGTACAGGCCCTACTACCCGTCGCACGACACGCTGGCCGACACCATCGAGCAGATGCTGGACGACTACGGCCTGCAGGGCGGCTTTGCCAACAAGCGGCGCGATGCCGAGCGCGTGGCGCACGCCATCATGGGGCGCTTCCACCAGGTGAAGCTGCGCGCCAACTTCCAGCTGCAGGTGCTCTCGGGGCTGTTCTACCGCAACAAGGGCGCCTACGTGGTCGGCAAGATCATGAACGGCTTCGTCGAACTCCCGTTCTCGCTGCCGATCCTGCACGACAGCCATGGCAAGTTCTACGTGGACGCGGCGCTCTTCGGCGAGGACGACCTGCAGATGCTCTTCAGCTTTGCGCGCGCCTACTTCATGGTCGACATGGAGGTGCCCTCGGCCTGCGTGCAGTTCCTGCGCTCGCTCATGCCGCGCAAGCCGCGCGCCGAAATCTACAACGCACTGGGCCTTGCCAAGCAAGGCAAGACGCTGTTCTACCGCGACTTCCTCTCGCACCTGAACTACTCGAGCGACCGCTTCCGCATTGCGCCCGGCATCAAGGGCATGGTCATGCTGGTGTTCGACCTGCCCTCGTTCCCGTTCGTGTTCAAGGTCATCAAGGACTTCTATCCGCCGCAGAAGGACACCACGCGCGAGCAGAYCAAGGGCAAGTACATGCTCGTGAAGCAGCACGACCGCGTGGGCCGCATGGCCGACACGCTCGAATACAGCGACGTCGGTTTTCCGCTCGACCGCTTCGAGCCCGAGCTGATCGACGAGATCCGCAAGTTCGCGCCCAGCCAGCTCGAGATCGGCGACCGCGACGGCAACGGGGAGATGGAGCTCGTGCTCAAGCACGTCTACATCGAGCGCCGCATGATCCCGCTCAACATCTTCCTGCAGGAGGCCTTCGACACGCTCGCCAACCCCGAAAGCCCGGCGCATGCCAAGCGCGCGCAGGAACAGCTCGAGCATGCGGTGGTCGAGTACGGCAACGCCATCAAGGACATGGTGGCAGCCAACATCTTTCCGGGCGACATGCTGTGGAAGAACTTCGGCGTCACGCGCGGCGGCAAGGTGGTGTTCTACGACTACGACGAGATCGAATACATCACCGACTGCCAGTTCCGCAAGGTGCCCGCGCCGCGCAACGAGGAAGACGAGATGAGCGGCGAGGTCTGGTATTCGGTGGGTCCGAAGGACGTGTTCCCGGAAACCTTCGGCCCTTTCCTGCTCGGCAACGACGCGGTGCGCAAAGCCTTCATGGCGCACCATGCCGACCTGCTCGACGCTGCCTTCTGGCAGCACCACAAGGAACGCATCCGGGCCGGCCAGATGCTCGACGTGTTCCCGTACGAGGAGTCGCAGCGCTTTCCGCACGAGGGCCATGCGACCCATTTCTGATCGAGCCCCGGTCGGCGACGACCGCTTCCTTTTTTCTTTCCACTTTTCCGAAGGAGACCACCATGCCTGAATCCATCGTCATCGTCGGCGCCGCCCGCACCCCCATGGGGAGCTTCCAGGGCGACTTCTCTTCCCTTGCCGCGCACGACCTCGGCGGCGCCGCCATCAAGGCCGCCGTCGAGCGCGCCGGCATCGCGCCCGACAGCGTGGGCGAAGTGCTGTTCGGCAATTGCCTGATGGCCGGCCAGGGCCAGGCGCCGGCGCGCCAGGCGGCCTACAAGGGCGGCCTGCCCGACAGCGCGGGCGCGGTCACGCTCAGCAAGATGTGCGGCTCGGCCATGAAGGCCGCGATGCTCACGCACGACCTGCTGCTGGCCGGCACGCACGAGGTGATGGTGGCTGGCGGCATGGAGAGCATGACCAACGCGCCCTACCTCATGCTCAAGGGCCGCGGCGGCTACCGCATGGGCCACGACCGCATCTTCGACCACATGATGCTCGACGGCCTGGAAGACGCCTACCAGCCGGGCCGCTCGATGGGCACCTTCGGCGAGGACTGCGCCGCCAAGTACAAGTTCACGCGCGAGCAGCAAGATGCGTTTGCCATTGCCAGCGTGCAGCGCGCCAAGGCCGCCACCGAATCCGGCGCGTTCAAGGACGAGATCACGCCCATCACCGTGAAGGGCCGCGGCGGCGACACCGTCATTTCCATCGACGAAGGCCCGGGCAAGGTCAAGCTCGACAAGATCGCCACGCTCAAGCCCGCGTTCAAGAAGGAAAACGGCACCATCACCGCCGCATCGAGCTCGTCGATCAACGACGGCGCCGCCGCGCTGGTGATGATGACCGAGTCGCACGCCAAGAAGATCGGCGCCAGGCCGATCGCCCGCATCGTCGGCCATGCCACGCATGCGCAGCAGCCCGAGTGGTTCTCCACCGCGCCGGTCGGCGCCGTGGCCAAGCTGTTCAAGAAGACCGGCTGGACCGTCAAGGACGTGGACCTGTGGGAAGTGAACGAGGCTTTCGCGGTGGTGCCGATGGCGCTGATGCACGAGCTCGACGTGTCGCACGAGATCGTCAACGTGAACGGCGGCGCCTGCGCGCTGGGCCACCCGATCGGCGCCAGCGGCGCGCGCATCATGGTCACGCTGATCCATGCGCTGAAGGCGCGCGGCAAGAAGCGCGGCGTGGCCACGCTGTGCATCGGCGGGGGCGAAGGCACCGCCGTGGCACTCGAGTTGCTTTAAAAAAAACAAACGCCGCAAGCGCCCCTTGCCGGGGCGCTTCGTGGTTTTCTCTCTACGAATACTGCAGACAGACGCCAGGAGATTCTTCATGCGCCCATTCAATCAACGCACCCTGCTCGCAGCCCTGCTGGCCACCGCCTTGCTGGCGCCAGCCGCCGGCTGGGCGCAGAAGCGCGACAACGTGCTGTTCCAGGCCGCCACCGATGCGCAGCCCGCGGTGCTCAAGACGCTGGAGCAGCTGGTCAACATCGAAACCGGCACGGGCGATGCCGAGGGCATTGCGGCCGCGGGCAACTACCTCGAGGGCGAGCTCAAGAATCTTGGCTTCACCGTCACGCGCAGCAAGTCGGCCGGCCTCGTGGTGGGCGACAACATCGTCGGCAAGCTCAAGGGCCGGGGCGGCAAGAACCTGCTGCTGATGTCGCACATGGACACCGTGTACCTCAAGGGCACGCTCGCCAAGGCGCCGTTCCGCATCGAAGGCAACAAGGCCTACGGCCCCGGCATTGCCGACGACAAGGGCGGCAACGCCGTCATCCTGCACACGCTGAAGCTGCTCAAGGACTACGGCGTGCGCGACTACGGCACCATCACCGTGCTGTTCAACACCGACGAGGAAAAAGGCTCCTTCGGCTCGCGCGACCTGATCCAGGAAGAAGCCAAGCAGGCCGACTACGTGCTCTCGTTCGAACCCACGAGCGCGGGCGACGAGAAGCTCTCGCTCGGCACTTCGGGCATTGCCTACGTGCAGGTCAACATCACCGGCAAGGCCTCGCATGCGGGCGCCGCGCCCGACCTGGGCGTGAACGCGCTGGTCGAGGCGTCGGACCTCGTGCTGCGCACCATGAGCATCGACGACAAGGCCAGGCACCTGCGCTTCAACTGGACCATGTCCAAGGCCGGCAACGTGTCGAACATCATTCCGGCCAGCGCCACGCTGAACGCCGACGTGCGCTATGCGCAGAACGAGGACTTCGAGGCCGCCATGAAGACGCTCGAAGAAAAGGCGCAGCAGAAGAAGCTGCCCGAATCCGATGTCAAGGTGGTGGTCACGCGCGGCCGTCCGGCCTTCAACGCCGGCGAAGGCGGCAAGAAGCTGGTCGACAAGGCCGTGGCCTACTACAAGGAAGCCGGCGGCACGCTGGGCGTGGAAGAGCGCACCGGCGGCGGCACCGACGCGGCCTACGCAGCGCTCTCGGGCAAGCCCGTGATCGAGAGCCTGGGCCTGCCGGGCTTCGGCTACCACAGCGACAAGGCCGAGTACGTCGACATCAGCGCGATTCCAAGGCGCCTGTACATGGCGGCGCGGCTCATCATGGACCTGGGCGCCGGCAAGTAAGCAAGAAAAAAGACAGGAGACAACGCCATGCTGCTCAGTGCCGACCAGGAAGCCATCCGCGACGCGGTGCGCGATTTTTCGCAGGCCGAACTCTGGCCCAATGCCCCGAAGTGGGACCGCGAGCACAGCTTCCCGAAAGAAGCGCACCACGACTACCTCACGCTCGCGCTGGTGTTGGAAGAAATCGCGGCCGGCGACGGCGGCACCAGCACCGCCATCAGCGTGACCAACTGCCCGGTCAATGCGATCCTCATGCGCTATGGCAACGCGCAGCAGAAGAAGCAGTGGCTCGAGCCGCTGGCGCAGGGCCGGATGCTCGGCGCCTTCTGCCTCACCGAGCCGCAGGCCGGCAGCGATGCATCGAGCCTGCGCACCACGGCGCGCAAGGACGGCGATGGCTACGTGATCGACGGCGTGAAGCAGTTCATCACCAGCGGCAAGAACGGCCAGGTCGCCATCGTCATCGCGGTGACCGACAGGGGCGCGGGCAAGCGCGGCATGAGCGCCTTCATCGTGCCGACCGATGCGCCGGGCTACAGYGTGGCGCGGCTCGAGGACAAGCTGGGCCAGCACAGCAGCGACACCGCGCAGATCAATTTCGACGGCTGCCGCATCCCGGTGGAAAACCTCATCGGCGCCGAGGGCGAGGGCTACAAGATCGCGCTGGGCGCGCTCGAGGGCGGCCGCATCGGCATTGCGGCGCAGAGCGTGGGCATGGCGCGCAGCGCCTTCGACGTGGCGCTGGCCTATGCCAAGGAGCGCCAGGCCTTCGGCGGGGCGATCTTCGACCAGCAGGCCGTCGGTTTCAGGCTGGCCGAGTGCGCCACGCAGCTCGAAGCCGCGCGCCAGCTGATCTGGCACGCCGCCAGCCTGCGCGACGCCGGCCGTCCGTGCCTCAAGGAAGCCGCGATGGCCAAGCTGTTCGCGAGCGAAATGGCCGAGCGCGTCTGCAGCGCCGCGATCCAGACGCTGGGCGGCTATGGCTATGTGAACGACTTTCCGCTCGAGCGCATTTATCGCGACGTGCGGGTGTGCCAGATCTACGAAGGCACCTCGGACATCCAGAAGCTGCTGATCCAGCGCGCACTGGCCTGAACCGGGCGCTCGGAAGGCTCCTGGACGGCGCCCCGGGCTTGCCCCATCGGGCGAAGGGCCCGGAGGATGTTCCAATAGAGGCCTTCATGAGCGCCACTGTTCCCCCCACCGGACCTTGCCCCTGCGGCCGCACGGACCGCCGAGACAAGCCCATCGGCTATGCCCTGTGCTGCGGCCGCTACCTCGAGGATTTCGAGGGCACGCCCGCGCCCGACGCCGAATCGCTGATGCGCTCGCGCTATACCGCCTTCGTGCTGGAGYGCGGCCCCTACCTGCTTGCCACCTGGCATGCGTCGACGCGGCCGGCGTCGATCGAGTTCGAACCCGGCGTGAAGTGGCTGGGCCTGGACATCCGCTCGCGCTCGGTGCTGGACGCCGACCATGCCGAGGTCGAATTCGTCGCCCGCCAGCGCAGCAGCACCGGCGCCGCCACGCGCCTGCACGAGCGCAGCCGCTTCGTGCGCGAGGGCGACCGCTGGTTCTACCTCGAAGGCGATCTGCAGACCCCCGGTTGACGCACCGGGCCATGGCCCGCACAATAGTCCCCGCTCCGGGGTGCACGCATGTGGCGTGCTGAGATGGCAAAGTGCCGACCCGCGAACTTGATCCGGGTCATACCGGCGTAAGAAGAGCTGCACTCCCCGACTCCGGTCCCGCCACCCACCCACCAACGTGGCGGCCCAAAGTCCTCAGAGCGATTGCGGAGCACCCTTTCCCTCAACAAGGAGTGCCCCGCATGAATGCCCCAGACAAGTTCACCTCCCTGCTCTCGCTCACGCGCGAGCCCTTTCCCGCATCGCACAAGTGCCTGATCCCGGGCAGCCGGCCCGACCTCAACGTGCCGGTGCGCGACGTGCTGCTGACCAACGGCGAGACCGTGTCGCTCTACGACACCTCGGGCCCCTACACCGATGCCAAGGTCGAGATCGACGTGCGCCGCGGCCTGCCGGGCGTGCGCGGCGCCTGGATCGCCGAGCGCAACGACACCGAAAGCTACGAAGGCCGCTCGCACCAGGCGCTCGACGAGGGCCTGAAGCACGCGCACGACCACGATGCCCAGCGCCTGGCCGAACTGCGCGCCGGCGCCTCGGCGCTGCAGCGCACGCCGCGCCGCGCCAAGGCCGGCGCCAACGTCACGCAGATGCACTACGCGCGCCGCGGCATCGTCACGCCCGAGATGGAATACGTGGCGCTGCGCGAGAACGGCAAGCGCGAGTGGATGGCCGAATACCTCGCGAATGAGGAGCGCGCCAAGCGCGTGGCCGGCAACCCGATGGGCGCGAGCATTCCGCGCATCATCACGCCCGAGTTCGTGCGCGACGAGGTGGCGCGCGGCCGCGCCATCATCCCGGCCAACATCAACCATCCTGAAGTCGAGCCGATGGCCATCGGCCGCAACTTCAAGGTCAAGATCAACGCCAACATCGGCAACTCGGCGGTCACCTCGAGCATCGAGGAAGAAGTGGAAAAGCTCGTGTGGGCGATCCGCTGGGGCGCCGACAACGTGATGGACCTTTCCACCGGCAAGAACATCCACACGACGCGCGACTGGATCGTGCGCAACAGTCCCGTGCCCATCGGCACCGTGCCGATCTACCAGGCGCTCGAGAAAGTGGGCGGCGTGGCCGAGGACCTGACCTGGGTGCAGACCATGATCGAGGGGCCCGGCCACGTGCCGATGCACATGATCCAGGCCAACATGGACGAGCAGCTCAAGCACTGCCACGAGGCGCCGTTCTACACGCTCGGCCCGCTGACCATCGACATCGCGCCGGGCTACGACCACATCTCCAGCGCCATCGGCGCCGCGATGATCGGCTGGGCCGGCACCGCGATGCTCTGCTACGTGACGCCCAAGGAGCACCTGGGCCTGCCCGACCGCGACGACGTGAAGCAGGGGATCATTGCCTACAAGATCGCCGCGCATGCGGCCGACGTGGCCAAGGGGCACCCCGGCGCGCGCTCGCGCGACGATGCGCTCAGCAAGGCGCGCTTCGAATTCCGCTGGCAGGACCAGTTCAACCTGGGCCTGGATCCCGACACGGCGCGCGAATTCCATGACGAGACCCTGCCCAAGGATTCGAGCAAGGTGGCGCATTTCTGCTCGATGTGCGGACCGAAGTTCTGCTCGATGAAGATCACGCAGGAAGTGCGCGAGTACGCGGCGAAGAAGGGCGTGGCCGAGGCGGAAGCCATGGCCGAAGGAATGGCGCAGAAGTCCAGGGAGTTCATGGCGGGCGGCGGCGAGATCTACATCCCGATCCAGCCCGCGTCCTGAGCCCGGCCGGGGTCATTGCTACCATGGGGGATTCCCCCGAACCCCTCCGCGCAATGACCCCATTCCCCTTCGACGCCGTCCTTTTCGACTGCGACGGCGTCCTCGTCGATTCCGAACCCATCACCAACCGCGTGCTCGCCGAGATGCTCGGCGAACTCGGCTGGCACCTCACCACCGAAGAGTCGATGAACACCTTCACCGGCAAGGCCGTGAAGGACGAAACCGCGCTCATCGAATCGAAGACCGGCGTCAGAATCACCGAAGACTGGCTCAAGGCCTTCAGGGTCCGCCGCAACGAAGCGCTCGAGCGCGACCTCGTGGCCATTGCGCACGCCCCCGCGGCCATCCGCGAAGTCCATGCGCGGCTCCGGGGCCGCATCGCCTGCGCCTCGGGCGCCGACCGCCACAAGGTCGAGCTGCAACTGGCGAAGGTCGGGCTGCTCGAGTGCTTCGAGGGCCGCATCTTCAGCGGCCACGAGATGCCGCGCTCCAAGCCTTATCCCGACGTTTACTTGGCCGCTGCCGAGGCGCTGGGTGTCGATCCGAAGCGCTGCGCGGTGGTCGAGGACACCGTCACGGGCGCGATGGCCGGCGTGGCTGCGGGTGCCACGGTGTTCGGCTACAGCACCGGCGAATCGGGCCACAGCGGCCCCGAGGCGCTGCGCAGCGTCGGCGCGCTGCAGGTGTTCAGCGACATGCGGGAACTGCCCGCGCTGCTCGCTTCGCACGGCCTGCAGCCAGCCTGAAAAACGGGCTCGGGAAAACCAAGCCCCTGCCGCGAGCAAGCCCGCGACGTTTCTGCTGCAATGGCATCAAGCAAGCCAGTCCACAAGGAGCCGGATCCCATGACTTCCGAATACAAGACCGAGCAGCCCGACCGCGCCGAGATCGATGCCCTGAAGGGCCCGGCCGTGGTCGAGTTCGGCACCAACTGGTGCGGCATCTGCAAGGCCGCCCAACCTCATATCGCCGAGGCCTTTGCCAAGTACCCGGACATTCCGCGCATCAAGGTCGAGGACGGCAGCGGACGACCGCTGGGCCGCTCGTTCAACGTGCGGCTGTGGCCCACGCTGGTGTTCATGCGCGACGGCCAGCAGGTCGCGAAGCTGGTGCGTCCCGAAGACAGCCAGTCCATTGCCGACGCGCTGGCGTTGATTGCACAGCCGGGCTGAGCTTCGCAAGTGCCTTTGTTCAGGGCGCCGCTGATTCAGGGTGCGCTCCCGCCGACGGGGTACCTTGCTCCGCGAATGTCCCCCGGCCTGCGGCCTCCTCCTTGATTTCGCTGCGCAAGGCACCCCATCAGCGGGAGCGTGATCAGAGCCGTCGTTGATCGGCGGTACACCAGCAGCGTGCCCCAGTGCCCAGGGCATCGGGTGCTCCCCGCAGCGAAATTAAGGAGGAGGGGGCGTAGCCCCCGGGGGACATTCGCGGAGGGGAGTACCCGGTGGCCTGGGCACCCGCCCCGAACAAGAGCAACAGCACCCCGAACAGCGACGCCCCGAACAAAGGCGTCACAACCCCCGCAGCCGAAAGTCCCGCGGCGCATGTCCCGTCCATTGCAGGAACGCACGCGAAAAGCTCTTCTCGTTGCGAAAGCCCACGGCCAGCGCCACCTGCTTGATCGGCCGGCTGGTGCGGCGCAACTGCTCCACCGCCATCTCGTGGCGCACTTCGTTCTTCAGCGTCTGCAGTGACGTGCCTTCTTCATGCAACTGCCGATGCAGCGTGCGGCTCGACACATTGAGCAGCGTGGCCAGCGCCTCCGCCGTGGTGGCTTCGGCGGCCCGCGAACGCAGCAGCTCGCGCACGCGCTGGCCCAGCAGCCGGTCGCGCCGGTACTGCAGCACCGTGAGCGGCAACGCCCGCTTGAGCATCGTGCGCAGCGCGCGCTCGTCGCGCTGCAGCGGCAGCGCGAGGTAGCGCTCGTCGAAGCTGATGCTCGCCTCGGGCGCATCGAAGCGCACCTCGGGCGTGAACATCAGCGGATAGGCGTCGCGGTGCGGCGGCGCTGCAAAGGGAAAAGTCGCGTCCCGCAGCGAGATGCGCGAATCGATGGCCCAGCAGACGTACCCGTGCAAGAAGCGCAGGCTCGTCACCAGGCAGAACTCGCGGAAGGCCTCGTCCAGCGGGCGGTGCTCGGCGATGCGCAGCGTGGCCACGCCGCCCGACACCTCCAGCGCCAGCGTGATGTCCTCGGTCAGCAGGCGGTGATGGCGGCACCAGCGCTTGATGGCCACGCCCAGGTCGGGCGAGGTCAGCGAGGCGCGGCACAGCATGCCGTAGCTGCCCCAGGGCAGCCGCCGCGAGAACCAGCCGAGCGCCTCGTCGTCCAGCTCCTGCATCGCATGGCCCGACAGCGCCTCGAACTGCGCGGCCGTCACCCGCGCGCCCGGCCGGGCCAGCTCGCGCGGCGTGATCTGTGCCGCTTGCAGCGCCGCGGACGGATCGACGCCGTAGCGCTCGTAGCCCTGCACGATGGCTCTCACGAAGGCCATCGGCGTGACGGCGCGGGCGGGTCGGAGGAAGGACGGGGACGACATGGTCAGGTGGTTCCGGCGTGGCGCAATTTGCAACCATTGTGGCGCCAATTGCGGCGCGGCGAGGCGTAAGCTGCATTCTTCCAAGCGCCCATCCGCGTGGGACAGCC
>NZ_JBFTPJ010000365.1:0-6199 GCF_056398445.1 Variovorax sp. 01T439_2 | reverse complement strand
TTGAAGCGCCTGCGCGCGGCGGTCAGGCGCTCGCGGATCTTCACCGAGACGGGGGTGCCCTCGTCGTCGTTGTTGCCGTCAGGGCGCGGTTCCACGTCGGTTTTCCTCAGCATCCGCGCATGGTATCAGCGAACGCATTCCAGCCGGGGCCGGCGGGGAACACCGCGCCGGCGCCATTCATGCCAGCGCAAAATCGGCCACCAGCGGCAGGTGGTCGGACATGCGCGCCCAGATCGGGCCGCGCGGCACCGAACAGGCCACCGGCTCGAGCTCGCGCCCGTAGACGAAATCGAGCTGCGCCACCGGCAGCCGCGAGGGGTAGGTGAGCGTTCGCGGCCCGCGCAGGTCGCTGGTGTCGCGCAGGCCCATGGCGTTCATGGCGTAGCGCATGCGCGCGCCCCAGTCGTTGAAGTCGCCCGCAACCACCACCGCCTCGCCGGGCGGCACTTCGCGTTCGATGAACTCGCGCAGCCGCGCCACCTGCCGCACGCGGCTGCCCTTGATGAGCCCCAGGTGCACCACGATGGCATGCACCGGCCGCCCCTCCACCTCGATGACGACGTGCAGCAGGCCGCGCTGTTCGAAGCGGTGGTCGGAAATGTCCTGGTGGCCGGTGCGGATCACCGGCCAGCGCGTCAGGAGCGCATTGCCGTGCTCGCCATGGCGCGTGATGGCGTTGGTTTCGTAGACGGCGGTATAGCCCTCGGGCGCGAGGAAGTCGGCCTGYGGCAGCTCGGGCCAGCGCTCGAAGCGAAGCGCGGCCTGCCGGTTCATCTTGCGCACTTCCTGCAGGCAGACGATGTCGGCATCGAGCTGCTCGATGGCATGCCCCAGGTTGTGGATCTCCAGGCGCCGGGCCAGCCCGATGCCCTGCACACCCGTGCTCGGTGTTGTGCGTCACGCCGGGCGCATAGCGCGCGCGCCAGCGCGGATAGATCTCGTAGACGTTGCGCAGCTGCCAGTCGACCAGCTGCGGTGCGAGCGGGCTGCCCTCCCCGCACCGGATGCCGGTTTCCTCGGCCACTTCGCGCGCCGCGGTGAGCGCCAGTGGCTCGTCGGCCAGGTCCTTGCTGCCGGTGACGGACTGCCAGAAGTCTTCTGCGTCGGCGCGGCGGATCAGCAGCACCTCGAGCGCCGGCGTATGGATGACGACCAGCACCGACTCCGGAATCTTCCAGGGTCGAGTGCTGGCGGTCATGGGCGCATCAGGCGGGTTGCTGTACGTTGCGCAGCCGGATGTGCAGCTCGCGCAACTGCTTCTCGTCGACCGGGCTCGGCGCCTGCGTCAGCAGGTCTTGCGCGCGCTGGGTCTTGGGGAAGGCGATCACGTCGCGGATCGACTCGGCGCCGGTCATGAGCATGACCAGGCGGTCCAGCCCGATGGCGATGCCGCCGTGCGGCGGGGCGCCGTACTGCAGCGCGTCGAGCAGGAAACCGAACTTGAGCTGCGCATCCTCGGCGCTGATCTTGAGCGCGCGGAACACCTTGCTCTGCACTTCCTCGCGGTGGATACGCACCGAGCCGCCGCCCATCTCGATGCCGTTGAGCACCATGTCGTAGGCCTTGGCAATGCACTTCTCGGGCGCGGTGTCCATGAGGTCTTCATGGCCGTCCTTCGGCGCGGTGAACGGATGGTGCACGGCGCTCCAGCGCTGGCCTTCCTCGTCGAATTCGAACATCGGGAAGTCGACCACCCACAGCGGCGCCCAGCGGTCGTCGAACAGGCCGCTCTTCTTGCCGAAGGCGCTGTGGCCGATCTTCACGCGCAGCGCACCGATCGCGTCGTTGACGATCTTTTCCTTGTCGGCACCGAAGAACAGGATGTCGCCGTTGCGCGCACCCGTGCGGGCGATGATCTCGGCCAGCGAGGCATCGTCGAGGTTCTTGACGATCGGGCTCTGCAGGCCCTCGCGGCCGGCCGCGGCATCGTTGACCTTGATGTAGGCCAGGCCCTTGGCGCCGTAGATCTTGACGAACTCCTGGTAGGCGTCGATCTCGCCGCGCGAAAGGCCGCCCTCGGCGCCGCCGCCCGGCACGCGCAGTGCGACCACGCGGCCGCCCTGCATGGTGGCGGCGTTCGAGAACACCTTGAACTCGACGCGCTTCATGAGTTCGGTGAGCTCGGTGAACTCGAGCTTCACGCGCAGGTCGGGCTTGTCCGAGCCGTACTTGAACATCGCGTCGCCGTACGTCATGGTCGGGAACACCGGCAGGTCGATGCCCGCGGCGTTGCGGAACACGTTGCGGATCATGCCCTCGAACATCTCGCGGATCTCTTCCTCGGCAAGGAACGAGGTCTCGATGTCGATCTGCGTGAATTCGGGCTGGCGGTCGGCGCGCAGGTCTTCGTCGCGGAAGCACTTCACGATCTGGTAGTAGCGGTCGTAGCCGGCCACCATCAGCAGCTGCTTGAAGAGCTGCGGCGACTGCGGCAGCGCGAAGAAGCTGCCGTCGTGCACGCGGCTGGGCACGAGGTAGTCGCGCGCGCCTTCGGGCGTGGACTTGCCGAGCATCGGGGTCTCGATGTCGATGAAGCCGTTGGCATCGAGGAACTTGCGCGTTTCCATCGTCACCTTGTAGCGCAGCATCATGTTGCGCTGCATGGCCGGGCGGCGCAGGTCGAGCACGCGGTGCGTGAGGCGCGTGGTTTCCGAGAGGTTGTCGTCGTCCAGCAGGAACGGCGGCGTGACCGAGGGGTTCAGCACCTTGAGCTCATGGCACAGCACTTCGATCTTGCCGCTCTTGAGCTGGTCGTTGGTGGTGCCTTCGGGGCGTGCGCGCACCAGGCCGGTGACCTGCACGCAGAACTCGTTGCGCAGGTTCTCGGCCACGGCGAAGGTGGCAGCGCGGTCGGGGTCGCACACCACCTGCACGTAGCCTTCACGGTCGCGCACGTCGATGAAGATCACGCCGCCATGGTCGCGGCGGCGGTTGACCCAGCCGCACAGGGTGACGGTTTGGCCCATCAGGGCTTCGGTCACGAGACCGCAATAGTGAGTACGCATGGCCATATCTTGGATTCCGGCGCCGCAGGGGCGCGTTTTTTTACTTGTTCGCGAGGGAGGACGGGCCGCCGGGGACGACCACTCCCATCGAGACGATGTACTTGAGCGCTTCGTCCACGCTCATCTTGAGTTCGATGCAGTCGCTGCGCCTGAGCATCACGAAATAACCGCCCGTGGGGTTGGGCGTGGTCGGAACGTAGACGCCCAGGTAGTCGCCGCCGCCCAGGTGGCCAATGACCTCGCTGCCCGGCGTGCCGGTCACGAAGGCGATGGTCCAGACTCCCTCGCGCGGCCACTGCACCAGCACCGCCGTGCGGAAGGCGTTGCCGTTCTCGGAGAACAGCGTGTCGGACACCTGCTTGACGCTGGAGTAGATCGAGCGCACGACGGGGATGCGCCGCACCACGGCGTCGCCCCATCCGAGCAGGCGCTTGCCCACGAAATTGCTCGCAATGGCACCCACGCCCAGCAGGATGGCCAGCGTGAGCAGCACGCCGAGCCCGCGCACGTTGTTGTCGTACAGCCATTTCTGCCAGACCGAGGGCAGCACCCAGAGCGTCTGGTCCAGCGTGTCGATGATCCACTTCAGCACCGCCAGGGTGATGAACAGCGGAACGATCACCAGCAAGCCGGAGAACAGCCATTTGCGCAGGGCGAGCATGGATGGCTTCTCAGTCGCTCTTGGCGGCAGCAACCGGCGCGGGGGCCGGGCTGGGGGCGGGGACGGCGGCGGGCGCTGGGCTGGAAGCTTCCGCGGTGCTGGCGGCCGGCGCGGCTGCGGCGTCGCCGTTCTTGGCGGCGCCCGCAGGCTCGGCCTTCTTGCCGCCGCCATCGCGGAAATCGGTCACGTACCAGCCGGAACCCTTGAGCTGGAAACCGGCGGCGGTGACTTGCTTCTCGAATGCACTAGCGCCGCACGCCGGACACACCGTGAGGGGTGCATCGGACATTTTCTGCAGGGCGTCCTTGGCGAAGCCGCAGGCGCTGCACTTGTAGGCGTAGATGGGCATGGAATTGAGTGAAAAAGCGGCGCAAAAACGAGGCAGGGGCCGCTCGCAAAGCCCTCGATTATAAGGGCGCCCCGCCCTTCGGGGCGTCCTAGACAGCCAGCATCCGGTGCGGCGTGCGGGTGTTGGCCACCCACTGCGGCGCCAGCGATCCGGCCACCAGGCCGGCAAAGGAGGCCAGCACGCCGGCCAGCTGGGCCGGGAATGCGCTGCCCCAGGGCATGGCCAGGAACAGCAGCCAGGTGCCGATGCCCAGCACAATGGAAGCAAGGGCGCCCTGCGTGGTGGCGCGGCGCCAGTAGAGCCCGCACACCAGCGGCACGAAGGCGCCGACCAGCGGCACCTGGTAGGCGCCCGACACCAGCTCGTAGATGGGGGTGCCCTGCATGCGGATGGCATAGGCCAGCACGGCCGCGCTGAAGACCAGCACCGTGATGCGCATGGTCATGAGGTTCTGGCGGTCGGTGCCCGCGGGACGGAACTGGCGCCAGATGTTCTCGGTGAACGTGACGCTCGGTGCCAGCAAGGTGGCCGAGGCGGTCGACTTGATGGCCGACAGCAGCGCACCGAAGAACAGCACCTGCATCACGAAGGGCATCTTCTCGAGCACCAGCGTGGGCAGCACCTTCTGCGGATCTTCCTTCAGCAGCGCGGCGGTCTGCTCCGGCATGATCAGCAGCGCGCTCGCCACCAGGAACATCGGCACGAAGGCGAACAGGATGTACGCCACGCCGCCGATCACCGGGCCGCGGGTGGCGGACTTGACGCTGTTGGCCGACATCACGCGCTGGAACACGTCCTGCTGCGGAATGGAGCCGAGCATCATCGTGATGGCCGCGGCAAAGAAGAACACCATGTCGTGCCAGCTGGGCTCGGGCCAGAACCTGAAGAGGTCCTTGCTGACCGCGAAGGCCACCACCTTGTCGGCGCCGCCGGCCATGTTGCCGGCGAACACCGCAATGCAGGCCAGCCCCGCCACGAGGATGATCATCTGGATGAAATCGGTCACGGCCACCGACCACATGCCGCCGAACAGCGTGTAGGCGAGGATCGACACCACGCCGATCACCATGCCCGCCGGGATGGGGATGGCGCCGGCCGAGAGCACGTTGAACACCAGCCCGAGCGCCGTGACCTGCGCCGACACCCAGCCCAGGTAGCTCAACATGATGATGAGCGAACAGGCCACCTCGACGCCGCGGCCGTAGCGCTCGCGGTAGTAGTCGCTGATGGTCAAAAGCGTCATGCGGTAGAGCTTGCCCGCGAAGAACAGGCCCACCAGGATCAGGCAGGTGCCCGCGCCGAACGGGTCTTCGATCACGCCGTTCAGGCCACCCTCGATGAACTTGGCCGGGATGCCGAGCACCGTTTCGGAACCGAACCAGGTCGCGAAGGTGGTCGTCACGATCATGTAGAGCGGCAGGTGCCGCCCGGCGATGGCGAAGTCGGTGGTGTTCTTCACCCGCTTGGCGGCGTACAGGCCGATCGCGATGGTGACCAGCAGATAAACGACAACCAGCGTCAGCAGCACGGGGACACTCCTCTAGAACAATTTCACGCGCACCAGCAATTGCATGGCGAGCAACCCCAATACAAATCCTATGCCACCGTAGATGATGGTCTGCAGCAGCCGGTTGGTGCGCTTCTGGGCGGCCAGCAGTTCCAGCAGCTCGCGGCGGTGGTCGGCGGGCCGATTTTCCAGGAAATCGTGCAGCAGGCGCGGCAGCTCGGGCAAGAGTTTTGCGTAGCGCGGCGCTTCGGCCTTGAGCTGCTGGAACAGCTTCTTCGGCCCGATCTGGTCGACCATCCACTTCTCGAGGAAGGGCTTGGCGGTGTGCCAGAGATCGAGCTCCGGATCGAGCTGGCGGCCCAGGCCCTCGATGTTGAGCAGGGTCTTCTGCAGCAGCACCAGCTGCGGCTGGATCTCGACATGGAAGCGGCGCGAGGTCTGGAACAGGCGCATCAGCACCATGCCGAGCGAGATTTCCTTCAGCGGCCGGTCGAAGTACGGCTCGCAGACGGTGCGGATCGCGCCTTCGAGCTCGTCGATGCGCGTGCCCTCGGGCACCCAGCCGCTCTCCAGGTGCAGCTCGGCCACGCGCTTGTAGTCGCGCCGGAAGAAGGCCACGAAGTTCTGCGCGAGGTATTCCTTGTCCGACTCGGTCAGCGTGCCGATGATGCCGAAGT
>NZ_JBFTPJ010000364.1:0-5329 GCF_056398445.1 Variovorax sp. 01T439_2 | reverse complement strand
GTATTGGCGCRGTGAAGGACTACCGCTATGAGTTGCTTGGCCATTTGCTGTCGGGCAACTTGTTCGTTGAGCCCTATCTGGTGACGCTCCTGCCGCAGGCTGAGCCCTATAGCAGTTTTCAGCACCCGGGGATCAAGTTCCTGTACGTGATCTCGGGACGCGCGCAGTACAGGTACGGCGGCAAAATCGTGAACGTCGGGCAGGGCGACTCGCTTCTTTTCGAGGCCAGCGTGCCTCATGGTGTGGAAGCGATCCTTGAAACGCCGCTCTCATACCTCTCGGTCGTATTCACATTGCGTGGCTGAACCTGCTGAGCCAATTTCCCTGACCGTCAACTGATAGGGCGCATGCAATGCGCGCGCCGATAGGCTTCGCCGCCGACCGTCATCTCGTCTGGTTTCGCACGTGGGATGCGATGGGCCGGCCGAGTCGACGTAGTCGATGCTGCCGCCCCAGAAAATGGGGGGCGACGCGCCGGCAGACCGGACGCAGGTGGACGCCCAGCTCGCGGAAATGGAAGCCAGTGGGACTATGACCACGGCCGAGTTGCAGACCGTGCAGGATGACAACGCGGCCGAGCGGCGTGCCGCAGTTGACCGTCGCCAGGAACTCACCGCGCGGGCGGCAGAACTAGATATCACTCTGGAACGCTTCGCCAAGCTGCAGGCGGTCTACAGCTCCGATTTGGACCGGGAGCATTCCATAAGCCAGTGCTCATGCGGGCTGCAAGGCATCTTCGATCGGTTTCACACGCGTCGGGAATCATCCTCCGGACGCTCTTTTTCATTGGGGAAGTTGGCGAATCGCGACCAGGGGCATGCACTGAAATCCGGCGACTGCCGGCGCCAGGTGGGGGGGACAAAGCCTCCTGTCCGCCTGACCGCAAGCAGGTAGGCTGGTTGCCAAGGCCAACGCCGGTGTTGTCAGCGCAGCGTGATGCCCGCCGTCTGGATGGTCTTCGCGTAGCGCAATCGTTCGGCCGACAGCGTGCGCGCCATGTCGGAAGGCGTGCCGCCTGCGACCTTGAAGCCCATGTCCTCCAGCTTCGCCTGGGTTTCCGGCGCGGAGATCACGGCCTGGATGTCGCGGTTGATCTTTGCCACCACTGCGGCGGGCGTGCCGGCCGGTGCGAAGTAGCCCTGCCAGCTCTCCACGGCAAAGCCGGGCAGGCCGGCTTCACTCATGGTCGGCACGTCGGGCAGGGCGCTCGAGCGGTAGCCGGTGGTCACGGCCAGCGCGCGCAGCTTGCCGGCGCGCACATGGTCGGTCACCGCGGCCAGCGTGATCAGGGTGGCGTCCACATGCCCCGCGAGCACGTCGAGGGTCGCGGGGCCGCCGCCGGAGTAGGGGATGTAGTTCACCTGCGCGCCGGTGTCCTGCGCGATCATTTCGTGCGCCACGTGCGCGATGCCGCCGTTGCCCGGCAGGCCGAGGCTGATCGACTGCGGCTGCGCCTTGGCGCGGGCCAGGTAGCTGCGGAAGTCGTTGATGCCGGTCTTCGGGTTGACCACGAGGATCTGCGGATTGACCACCGCCTTGATCACCGGCGTGAAGGCCTTCTGTCCGTCGTAGGGCAGGCGCTCGAAAAGAATGGCGTTGAGCGTCAGGCCCTCGCCCTGCTGCAGCAGCGTGTGGCCGTCGGCCGTGGCCTTGGCCACGCGCGCGGCGCCGATGGTGCCGCTGGCGCCCGCGACGTTCTCGACCACCACGTTCTGGCCCCAGCGTTCGGTCAGGCGTTCGGCGATGAGGCGCGTGAGCTTGTCGGCGCTGCCGCCTGCGGCCACGGGCACCACGATGTGTACCGGTTTCGAAGGGAATCCGGCCGCCTCGTCGGCGGCGGCGGCGGTGAACGGGTGAAGAAGGGCTGCAAATGCGAGCGCGCTCAGCAGCATGGCGCGACGTGGGACGCGGGGTAGGAAGAATATTTGCATCAGGTGGCGCAATCTAGAGGCGCGCCCGGCGCCGGCCAACGAAGCAATCCGGATATGCGTAGAAGAAAAACTTCGTTGGGAGCGCGCGGCCGGCTGCGTAGGCTGTCCGCAGCCCTGTTGTCTTCTCTTGCCTGAAAGCCGCCCCCCATGAGCCTGAGCGAACTGTCTGTCGAAACCGCGGGAAACGATGTTGCCAGTGAACGCGCGCGCGCCGTCGAAGCCTTCCTCGCGCAGGTCCGAAGCCTGCTGCTTCCCGGCGCAGCCGCCTCCCACGACACGCTGCAGCCCGTGGCCGATGCGCTGGTCCGGCTGGGGCAGCGCCGCGCACTGTTTCCGGCCGCTCACTTCCCGGTCGATGCCGAGCACCCCGCGCAGGTCTACCGGCTGGCCGAGGACACCGACGGCGGCTTCGCGCTGTACCTGTCGGCCGGCGTGGCAGGCAAGGCCCAGCCGCCGCACGACCACACGACCTGGGCGGTGATCGCCGGCGTGGAGGGCAGCGAACGCAACGAGCTCTATCGCCGCGAGAAGACGGGCGATCCCGCACGCGATGCGCTGGTACACCAGCGCACCGTCGACGTCGCTGCCGGAAGCGTCGTCGTGCTGCTGCCCGACGATGTGCACACCATCGAGCTGGTCGGCGGCCAGGACGGGCGCCACCTGCACTTCTACGGCCGCGCGCTCGAGCTGCTCGACAAGCGCGTGGTGTTCGAAGGCGCGGCGGGCGGCAGCTATCGCCAATTCGCGGCGCCGAAGAACATCCGCCATCCGGCGATCACGCCGCAGGCACTGAAGGCCGCGCTGGCCGATGGCGAGGAGATCGCGCTGCTCGACGTGCGCGAGGCCGGCGTCTTCGTGCGCAGCCACATCCTGCTTGCGGCCTCGGCGCCGCTGTGGCGGCTGGAAGTGCTGATCGACCGCCTCGTGCCGCGCCGCAGCACCCGCATCGTGCTGGCCGATGCCGACGAATCGCTCGCGCACCAGGCCGCCGCCAAGCTCGTGCGCCTGGGCTGGCGCAACGTGTCGGTGCTGGCCGGCGGCACGCAAGGGTGGGCCGCCGCGGGCTATGAACTCTTCAGCGGCAGCAACGTGCCGAGCAAGGCCTTCGGCGAAGTCATCGAGCACCGGAAGCACACGCCGTGGATCTCGGTCGACGAACTGCACGAGCGCGTGGAGCGCGGCGACGACATCGTGGTGGTCGACAGCCGCACGCCCGAGGAGTTTGCCGACTTCAGCCTGCCGTTCGCCCACAGCCTGCCGGGTGCCGAGCTGGTCTACCGCATCCAGGCGCTCGCGCCCCGGCCCGAGACGCTGGTGGTGGTCAACTGCGCCGGCCGCACGCGCAGCATCGTGGGCGCGCAGACGCTCATCGACGCGGGCATTCCCAACCCGGTGGTCTCGCTCAAGGACGGCACCATGGCCTGGCTGCTGGCGGGCCGCAAGCTCAGCCATGGCCGCGCGGCGCCGCTGCCCGAGCCGGACGCGCACGCGCGGCAGCAGGCCCGCGCCCGAGCCGAGAGCGTGGCGGCGCGCGCAGGCGTGCGCCGCATCGACACAGCCACCTTGGCGCGCTTCGAAGCCGAGGCCGGCGAGCGCTCGCTCTACCGCTTCGACGTGCGCACGCGCCAGGAATACGAGGCCGGCCATCTCGAAGGCTGGCGCTGGGCGCCCGGCGGCCAGCTGGTGCAGGCCACCGACGAATACGTGGGCACCCGCGGCGCACGCATCGTGCTGGCCGACTGGGACGGCGTGCGCGCRCTGACCACCGGCGCATGGCTCGCGCAATTGGGCGGCCACGAGGTGTTCGTGCTTTCACCGCCGGCCTTGCCGGTGCTGGTGCTCGGCCCCGAAGCCGTGCGCGTGCTGCAGCTGCGCACGGGCACACCGCAGATCGCGCCGCGCGAAGCCGCTGCCGCGCTCGAGGCCGGCACGGCGGTGGTGTTCGACGTGGAGCGCCGCTCGGCCTACGAGCGCCGGCATGTCGCAGGCGCGCGCTTCGCGGTACCCGACCGGCTGCAGGAGTTCATCGCCGACCTGCCTGCATCGCAGCAAATCGTGCTCACCTCGTCGGACGGCGTGCTCGCGCGCATCGTGGCCGCGGAGTTGGGTGCGCGCATCGGCCGCGAGGTCCACGCGCTCGCGGGCGGCACGCAGGCCTGGGCCGCCGCGCGGCTGCCCACGGGCAGCGGGCCCGAGGGCGTGCTGACGGGCGACGACGACCATGGGCACAGCCCCTACGCACACGCCGACCTTGCCAGGCGCGACGCCGGCTTCAAGCAGTACCTGGATTGGGAGGTGGGCCTGGTGGCGCAGCTCGAGCGCGAGGGCGACGTGGGCATCCGCCTTGTCGAGCCGGCCTCGGCCTGAACGGGGCCGGGCAGCGCTTACTGGTTCCCGACGATGGCGAACAATTCGGCTCGGGTGGCCGGGTCGGTCATGTACTTGGTATAGAGCGGCGACATCTTCCGGATGTAGGGAGAAAAGTCCTGCACGTTGGCAAACTGGACGCCGTCCTTGGCTACCGCGGCACGCGCCGCGATGCTTCGTTTCTCCCACAGCTCGCGCATCAGGACCGCCGATTTTTTACCGGCCTTCTGGAACACGGTGCGCTCCTCGGCGCTGAGCCGGTTCCACAGCTTGCTGGAGACAACCAGTGCCTCGGGAGAAATCATGTGGCTGTCCAGCAGCATGTACTTGGCCACCTTGTAGTGCCCGGTGGCTTCGTACGAGGCCATGTTGCCTTCGGCGCAGTCGATCGTTCCCTTCTGGAATCCATCGAGCACTTCCTTGTAGGGCACGACCACCGGGGTGGCACCCAGCAGCTTGACCATCTCGATGTACACCTCCGATTGCTGCACCCGGATTCTTTGCCCCACCAGATCCTCGCGCTTCGTCACCGGCTTGTTGGCGCAGTAGAACGAACGCGCACCGCCGTCGTACCAGCCCAGCACCACGTAGCCCGAAGCCTTCAGCGTCTCCGCCAGGCGCGTGCCCATCTCGCCATCCAGATACCGGAACATGTGCGCAGAGTCGTGGAACAGGAACGGGAGATTGAATGCCTTGAGCCCCGGCGCGGCCTCGGACAGCGGCGCCGAATTGAACTCGGCCACGTCGATCTCGCCGGCCTTGAGCATGGCGACGGCCTTGCCCTGGTCGCCCAGCACGGCGTTGGAGAAAAGCTCGATCTTGTATTTGCCCTTGGTTGCCGCGTCCACTTCCTGGATGAAGCTTTTCATGGCCTCCGTGACCGGGTAGCCGTCGGGGTGGGTGTTCCAGGCGCGCAATGGTGTTTGAGCTTCGGCAGCAAGGTTTCCCAAGCAGAGGATGGTCAATGCAAAACTCCAGGATCCAGCGCGCATGAATACTTTCGCTAACAAATATGTTGCGCAGAATAACAG
>NZ_JBFTPJ010000363.1:0-5333 GCF_056398445.1 Variovorax sp. 01T439_2 | reverse complement strand
CCCTTGGGCTTGCCGGTGGAGCCGGAGGTGTAGAGCACGAACAGCGGATGCTCGGCGCCCACCCATTCGGGCTCGCAGGTCTCTGGCTGGCCTTGCGTTTCTTCATGCAGCCAGCGGTCGCGCGAGGGCACCCAGCCGATCGGCCCGCCGGTGCGGCGGTAGACGACGACATTCTTCACGCTCTCGCAGCCGCCCAGCGCGATGGCTTCGTCGACGATGGCCTTGAGCGGCAGCGGCTTGCCGCCGCGCACCTGTTCGTCGGCGGTGACGACCATCACGGCGCCGGCATCCTGGATGCGGTCGCGCAGGCTCTGCGCCGAGAAGCCGCCGAACACCACCGAATGCGTGGCGCCGATGCGCGCGCAGGCCTGCATCGCGACCACGCCTTCGATGCTCATCGACATGTAGATGACGACGCGGTCGCCCTTCTTCACGCCGCGCGCCTTCAGCGCATTGGCCATGCGGCAGGTGCGCGCGAGCAGCTCGCGGTAGCTGGCCCGCGTGACCTGTCCGTCGTCGGCCTCGAAGATGATCGCGGTCTTGTCGCCCAGGCCGCGCTCGACCTGGCGATCGAGGCAGTTCCAGGACACGTTCAGCGTGCCGTCCTCGAACCACTTGAAGAAGGGCGCCTGGCTGTCGTCGAGCCCCCGGGTGAACGGCGTCTTCCAGCCCAGGAACTCGCGCGCGAGGCGCGACCAGTAGCCGCTGTGGTCGGCCTCTGCCTCGGCCACCAGTTTTTCATAGGCGTCCATGCCGTACACATGGGCGTCCTTGATGTCCGGGGCTGGAATGAGAGGGCTTGCTGCTTCGTTGCTGCTCACGATGGGTCTCCTGATGGTTCGATGCGGGGCGTCGCGGGTCTGGTGGCTGTTTCACGGGTCCGCGTGGCTGTTCAGCCAGGCTGCAACCGCTGCGGCGCTGCGGAAGTCGTCGCAGGCGCGCGCGGGAACGCCGGGGTAGCGCTGGTTCCACATGCGCGCGAGCGCCTGGCCCGGCCCCACCTCCAGCACGCAGCGCACCTGCCGCGCCATGATGTTTTCCATGCATTCGTCCCAGCGAACCGTCTGCGCGATCTGGGCAGCCAATGCCGTGCGGGCAGACCGTGCATCGCGGATGCGGTCCCCCGCATTGCTGAACAGCACGGCGCGGGGCGCCTGAAACGGCACCTGCGCCAGCGCCAGTGAAAAGCTCTCCGCCGCTTCGCGCATCCAGGGCGTGTGGGACGCGACGTTGACCCGCAGGTGCGTGCACTGCGCACCGGCTGCGATTGCCATGCGCTCGGCGTCGTCCAATGCCGCGCTCGGACCGCCGAGGACCACGCTGGCGCTGCCGTTGCGAATCGCGAGTTCGAGCCCCGCATCGATGCGCAACTGCTCCCACTTCTGCTCGGGCAAACCGCTCACGGCCAGCAGGCCGCCGGGCGCGCGTGCGGCGCAGCGGTCCATCGCCGCGGCCCGCTGCGGCGCGAGTGCTGCGGCCGCGCCCGCGTCGATCACGCCGGCCGCGCTGAAGGCAGCGAGTTCGCCGACGCTGTAGCCGGCGACCGCGGCGGGCGGCGAAACCATGGGCGCAAGCTGTGCCCAGGCCGCGAGGGCAAGGCCGGTCAGCAGCGTCTGCGCGTTGTCGTTGCGTTCGGCCCAGTGCGGATCCGCGAGGGCACGACGCCAGTCGTCGACGCCGAGTTGCGCGCACATGCCATGCACGAGTGCGTCGTCCGCGAGCCATGGCAGCATCGCGGAATGCTGGTTGCCCTGGCCGGAGAAAAGCAGTGCGAAGCTCATGAGCCTGGGCACATGCGCTGGAGCCAGCACGCGGCGGCCAGCGTATCTGCCGCGCCGCCGGGCGACAGGCGGCGCCGCACGAAATCGTCTGCAATGGCTTGCGCCTCTTGCAACCCTTCGGGCCGTGCGATCCCGCCCCGATCGAGAAAGCCCTGCGCCGCGCGTTGGGCGCCGCGCAGGCCGGCCAGGCCGCCGCGGTGCGCAAGATTGCTGTCGTCCAGCACCGCAATGATGTGGAACAAGGTATCGAGCCGCGCCAGGCGGGGCGCGAGGCCCCGTGCCAACGCCCTCCTCAGTGCGGGAAGCGCCGTCTCGAACAGCACCGGAAACGCCAGCGCCGCCTCTTCGGATGCGCTGCGCAGGCCATGGCGCCGTGCCGCGATGCCGCCCGGCAGCACGGGCGCGCGCTGGCTGCGCCCGGCCAGTGCCTCGCCCCAGTGCCGGCGCAGCGCATCGCGCAGTGCCGCCGGATCCCATGCACCGCCATGCGCCCGCAGCGCGGCACCGGCCGCGGCGCACAGCAGGCCGAGCATGAAGATCGCGCCGCGGTGCGTGTTGACGCCGCCGGTGGCGGCCAGCATGCGCGCCTCCGCCGCAATGCCCAGGCGCTCGAGCACTGCGAAATCCGCGCCTGCGGCGCCGGCCTCTGCGATCCGGACGAAGTAGCGGCGCAGCGAGAACAGGCTGCGCATGAAGGTGTGTGCGTCCATGTCGTCGTGGCTGCCGCAGTCGATCAAGGTGACCAGGCCGGGCTTGGGCGACAGCGACAGTTCGTCGTAGAGCGAGAGCGTGGCCGCGCGTCCGATCGCAGCGGGTGTCGGCCGCGAATCGGGCGACGGCGAAAGGGCGAAGTTCCTCATGCGGCGATCTCCATCGGCTCCGTGTGGCCACACCATGCGGCATCGCGATGCAGGTGCACGCCGTCGAGCCGCCTGACCATCACGGCCCGCGTGCGCCCGGCACGCCATTCGGCCCATTCACGCCAGGCCACCGCCGCGCCGTCGCCGAACATGAGCTCGCCGTCCAGCCGGAGCTGCGGTGCCTCGAACAAGCCGAGCGCGCGCGCCACGGCATCCGCATGGACCGCTCCTTCGACCGCGATCGACAGGTCCAGATCGGAGCCCGCGCGCACATGGTCGAGACCGCTGATCGCCTGCCAGCCGTAGCTGCCGAACACGCGTACCGCCGCGTGGCATTGGCTGAGCCTGCCGAGCAGTTCGCGCAGCACATCCCATGCTGGCGGCGGCAGCAGGTCCTGCACGTCGGCGGGCCGCGGGAACTCGCCGAGGCCGTCCACCGCAGCGTGCGGCACCTGCAGCGCAAGCCGGCGCCGGCCCCAGCACGCAGGCGCGGGCAAACCCAGCGCGATCCATCCATCGGCGCCGGCATGGGCCGGCTGGCGCGTCACGACCAGCGGCAATCGATGCAAGGCCCAATGCGCGAGGCAGTCGCGCGCCTGCACATCCCATGGCCGGCCCAGCACGGCGGCCCACCCGCTCCGGGTGAGCCAGGCGAGTTGGTGGCGATGCAGCGAAACCATGGCAATCATCCGAACTCAGCCCGCGTTCAGGCAGCGTCCAGCACGCGCTGCACGACCGCGGCGGCGAGCCGGCGTCCACCGCGTTCGGCGCCGTCGCGTGCGCGCCTGTCTTCTGTCGGCGTGTGGGCCAGCGCATCGCGCAGGCGGGTTTGCAGGTCGCCGGTCCACAGCGCACGCACGCCGCCCATCGCCACATAGTTCTGCACGCCGGGCGCGAACACCGGGTTGGATTTCGACAGCTCGGTGAGCCGGTCCTCCGGCAGCTTGGTCACGCGCGCCATCGCGGGAATGCGCATCACACGGATCTCGGCTTCCGGCAGCGCGTAGCAGGCGTCGGCGATCAGCCCCGAGGTGATGAAGCCGCCCGACAGCGCCTGGTCGTACACCAGGCCGATCACGCGATGGCCGCGGCGCCGCGCCATGTCGATGCTCGCGCCCAGGTGYGCCATCGCGCGATTGATGCCGAGCAGTTCGTCGCGCCGGCGCAGCTGCTGGCCCTGCGTGTCGATCAACAGCAGGATCGGGCGGCCCGGATGCTGCCGGACGGTGTCGAGCACCGCGCGCGCCTGCGCCAGCGCGAGCCGCACGCCGATCGGCGCGTGGTTCGTGGTGCCGATCACCGTGAGCGGCTCGCGTTCGAAGATCACTTCGCCCTGCAGAAAATCGCCATCCGCACGCAGGCCGTGGAAGGAGCCGAAGAGCTGGGTGACCAGGGAATTCCATTGCATCTGATGCTCCTTGCTCACAGGGTGCGCAGCGCGCGCACGGCTTCCACCGGAAGGTCCGGGACGTTTTCCGCGCCGGCAATGCCGAGCGCGCCCCAGAGCAGCGTCGCTTCGTCGCCGCCGGCGTCGCCGTCCGGCAGCGCATGCAGGCGCTGCGTGAGCAGGCTGTGCTCCTGCTCCAGCGCCGCCTGGGTCAGCGGCTGCTGCCGGTCGAGCGCGGCGATGGCGGCTGCGCGGAATTCCGCGACGTCGTCCTCGACCAGCGCATCGCAATCGCCGGTCAGCCAGCGGTGCTTGCCACCGGTGGTGCGCCAGACCAGCGCCCGGTCGCGCGAGTCGAATTCATCCACGCCGTGGGAGGCCTCGATCACTTCCGGGCCCGACATCGCGAGCCGCCCGACATCGCTCATCACGATGTGGTCGGCGCAGCGCGCCACGATGCCCATGCCGCCGAAGCAGCCGTTGGCGCCGCCGATCAGCACGATGACCGGTATGCCCGCGGCGCGCACGTCGAGCACGGCGCGCATCACTTCCGACACCGCGATGAGGCCGGCGTTGGCCTCGTGCAACCGCACGCCGCCCGATTCGGCCAGCAGCAGCACCGCGGCCGGCCGGTCGCGCAGCGCGCGCTGCAGCAGGCCGACCAGCTTGGCGCCGTGCACTTCGCCCACGCCGCCGCCCATGAACGCGCCTTCCTGCGCAGCCGCGAAGACCTCGCGGCCGTCGAGGGTCGCGCGGCCGACCGCCACGCCGTCATCGAAGGCCGAGGGCACGCCAAGCTGCGCGAGGTGCGGGCTCATGACCCGCTCGCTCGGTGGCAGCCATTCGTGAAAACTGCCGGCGTCGAGCAGCAGCGCCAGCCGCTCGCGTGCCGAGCATTCGGCGTAGCTGATCATGGCCGGCCTCCGTCGATCTCGGCCACCGCCTGGTCCAGGCGCAGGCTCACCACCGCGGGCGTGGCACCCATGTCGTTGATCGAGATGCGCACACCGGCCAGCGGATGGCGCGCGTGGAAGTCGTTCATCACGGCCTGCCAGATCGGCCCGAAACCGCGCGCCGAGGTTTCGACGCGCACCGCGCAGCCATCGCCGCCGGCGGGCTCGAGCATGACCTCGAGGTTGCCCGAGCCGACCACGCCGACCAGCACCGGCGCAAAGGCGCCGGCCGGCCGGCCGCCGGAAAAGGAAAAGTCCAGGGTTTCGAGCCCTGCGGGAACGTCGCTCATCGTCGGATCTCCTGCTACCAGTTTCTGAAGCGCCTGGGCGGCTGGTACAGCCCGTACAGCCC
>NZ_JBFTPJ010000362.1:0-8127 GCF_056398445.1 Variovorax sp. 01T439_2 | reverse complement strand
GCTCAAGAGCCAGGACAGCGATCTGAAGGTGACCATCTCGGTCTTCAAGGCCGGCGGGGACAGTTCCAAGGACCAGCAGTCGCACCTCGAATTCGTGCTCGAAGGCGCGCGCGTGAACTGCCACGCCATCGTTACCGGCGGCACGCCCAAGCGGCCCTGCGACCTGATCTTCTTCGACTACACGAAGCTGGAGATCCGCTCGGCGCCGCAGCAGCAGACGGGCGCGCGGGGTGCCGTCCGCACCTGCACCTTCGCGGGGAACTGACATGGCCAGCTCCGCCGAACTCCTCAAGTCCGCCGACCCCGTCGCCGCGCTCAAGGCCTTGAGCGACGAGGTCCGCGCCAAGCCCGCCGACAGCAAGCACCGCGTCTTCATGGCGCAGCTGCTGTGCGTGCTGGGCCAGTGGGAACGCGCGCTCAACCAGCTCACCGTGGCGGCCGAGCTCGATGCGCTCGCCGTTCCCATGAAGCAGGTGTATGGCGACGCCGTGCGCTGCGAAGGCCTGCGCGCCGAGGTGTTCGCCGGCACGCGCACGCCGATGATCTTCGGCCAGCCCGACGAATGGCTGGCGCTGCTGATCGAATCGCTGCTGCGCCAGGGCCGCGGCGAGAGCGAACTGGCCGAGGACCTTCGCCAGCGGGCCTTCGATGGCGCACCCGCCATCGCCGGCACCATCGACGGCGTGCCCTTCGAATGGCTGGCCGATGCCGACATGCGCCTGGGCCCGGTGCTCGAAGCCTTCGTCAACGGCAAGTACTACTGGATTCCCTACGCCCGGCTCGCGCACATCAGGATCGAGCCGCCCGAAGACCTGCGCGATTGCGTCTGGATGCCCGCCCACCTGCAGTTCGAGAACGGCGGCGAAACGCTGGCGCTGATTCCCACGCGCTACGAGGGCAGCGAGAACAGCGAGGACGGCGAGCTGCGGCTCGCGCGCAAGACCGAGTGGCGCGAACTGCGCCCCGAGGTCTGGGCCGGCCGCGGCCAGCGCGTGCTCGGCAGCGACGCGGGCGAGTACGCGCTCATGGACGTGCGCGAGATCCTTTTCACGCCCACTGCCTCTGCCGCAGCGCAGGACGGCCCCGGCGACGCAGGCGGCTGATCGTGGCCGAGCTCACCGCCCAGGAGCGCCTGCAGCCGTCGCTGCTCGACCGCCTGGTCGACGACGCGCCCACCGAAAAGCGCGAGAGCGACGACAAGCGCACGCTCACCAAGCAGGCGCTGCGCTCGGCCGTGCTGCGCGACCTGAGCTGGCTCTTCAACGCCACCGGCTTCGGCCTTGCGATGGACGACAAGCAATACCCGAACGCCGCGCGCTCGGTCATCAACTACGGATTGCCTATGCTGTCTGGCCAGTTCACCTCGTCGGTGCAGCGTGTCAGCATGGAACAGGCTTTGAAGAACGCAATCCTGCAGTTCGAGCCGCGCATTTTGTCCCGCACTCTCGAAGTTGAACTCGTCATGGAAGGCTCGGCACTCGACTCGCACAACAGCATCGGCCTGCAGATCCGCGGCATGCTGTGGGCGCAGCCCGTGCCGCTCGAGTTCCTGATGCGAAGCCGTGTAGACCTGGAAGAAGGACGCATCGAGATCGTGGACATGGCGCAAAACCCAAGGTGAGTCCGACATGGACCCTCGGCTGCTGAACCTGTATGAACAGGAACTGCGCTACTTCCGCGAGAGCTCCTCGGAGTTTGCGCGCGCCTTTCCGAAGATCGCGCACCGCCTGGGCATCGAAGGCCAGGAGGTCGCCGATCCGTACGTCGAGCGGCTGATCGAGGCCACGGCCTTCCTGTCGGCGCGCGTCAACCTGAAGCTCGATGCCGAATACCCGCGCTTCACGGGCCACCTGCTCGACATCGTCTATCCGAATTTCCTCGCGCCCACGCCGGCGATGGCGGTCGTCTCGTTCTCGCCCGACCTGGACGACGCCAACCTTGCGACCGGTCCCAAGCTGCCGCGCGGCGCGGGCCTGCGCGCGCGGCAGGCCGTGGGGCAGAACACGCACTGCGAGTTCCGCACCTCGAGCGCGCTGCGCATCTGGCCGATCGAGATCCAGCGCGCCCAGTACTTCACCTATGCGCCCGACCTGCCGCTCGCCACGCACCCCCAGTCCCGCGCCATCCGCGGCGGCCTGCGCATCACGCTGCATGCGACGGCGGGGCTCAACTTCAGCCAGATTCAGCTCGACGACCTGGTGCTGCATCTGGGCGGCGCCGAAGATGTGGCGTGGCAGCTGCAGGAGTGCGCGCTGGGCCAGCCCATCGGCGTGATGGTGCGGCCGCTGTCGCCCACCGGTGCGCTGCAGGGCGCGGCGCAGAGCCTGCCGGCCACGGCGATCCAGCCGGTCGGCTTCGAGGACGATGAAGCGCTGCTGCCGGTCACGGCCACCGGCTTCTCGGGCTTTCGGCTGCTGCAGGAGTACTTCGCGTTTCCGCAGCGCTTCCAGTTCCTGCGCATCGCCGGGCTGCAATCGGTGCTCGCGGCCATGCCGGTCGCCGAGGTCGAGCTCGTGCTGCTGTTCTCGCGCGGCGATGCGGCGCTCGAAAAGCTGGTGAGCGCCGACAACGTGCAGCTGCACTGCGTGCCGGTGGTCAACCTGTTCAACAAGCGGCTCGACCGCGTGCCGCTGACCGAAGGCGTAAGCCAGTTCCACCTGGTGCCCGACCGCACGCGGCCGCAGGATTTCGAGGTGCACACCGTCACCGAGGTCATCGGCCACGGCGCACCGGGCGCCGATGCAGCGGCGGCCGAACAGGTGTTCCGCCCTTTCTATTCGCCTGCGCCACATCACCATCGACGCGCTGTGCACCAACCGCGACCTGCCGCTCCTGATGCCGCTGGGACGCGACAACGACTTCGATTGTGTCGACTCCTTCCCCGTGCAGCGGGTGCGCATGGTGCGCGGTCCTTCGCGGCCGGTGTCGCCGGTGGTGAGCCAAGGGCTGGGCTGGCGGGTGGTCGACCACCTGGCGCTCAACTACCTGTCGATCTCCGACAGCACGCCGGAGCAAGGCGCCGCCGCTTTGCGCGAAACGCTGATGCTCTATGCCACGCATGCCGACGAGATGCGCCAGGGCCAGGTGCGCGGCCTGCTCTCGGTAAAAGCCAAGCCCGTGGCGCGCCGCCTGCCGCTCAAGGGGCCGATCGCCTTCGGACGCGGGCTCGAAGTGACGCTCGAGGTCGACAAGGACGCATTCCACGGCCACAGCGTGTTCCTGTTCGGCGCGGTGATGGCGCGCTTTCTGGCGCGCCATGTGGAGGTCAACCATTTCGTCGAGACCGTGCTGCGCGTGGCGGGCCGGGGCGAGACCATGCGATGGAGGCCGCTGTGCGGGACCCGGCAGATTCTGTAGCCGGGAGAGTCGACACCGCGCTGCGCGCATGGTCGGCCGAGCCGTGGTCCTTCGACTATTTTGCGGTGCTGCGCCGGCTGGAGTCGGTGGCCGCGACCACGCCGCGCTGGGGCCGTGCCCTGCTGCCGAGCGCGGAGCCGGTGCGCGTGGGACAGGAGCCGTCGCTGTCGTTCGCGCCGGCCAGCTTCAGCCGCTTCGAGCCGGCCAGCGCCCACTCGCCGCCGCGCCTGAGCCAGCACTTCTTCAGCTATGTCGGGCCCAACGGTCCGCTGCCGGTGCACCTGAGCGACTTCATCCGCGAGCGCAGCCTGAACCATGGCGACCCGACCTGGCTGGCCTTTCTCGACAGCTTTCTGCACCGCTTCTCGCTGCACTTCTACCGCGCCTGGGCGCAGGCGCGGCCCGCGGTGGCGCTCGACCGGCCGGGCGAGGACCGCTTCCGCCTGCAGGTCGGCGCGTTCGTGGGCATCGGCACGCCGGGCCGCATCGAGCGCGACGAGGTGCACGACGATGCGCGCCTGCATTTCTCGGGCTGGCTCGCGCGCCGCGTGCACAACGCCGAGAGCGTGGAAGCGGTGCTGTGCAGCTACTTCGGCGTGCCCGTGAAGCTGGAGCGCTGGGTCGGCCACTGGATGAGCCTGCCCGCGGGCGAGCTCACGCGGCTGGGGCAGGGCGAGAGTTCGCGTTCGATGGGCATGGGCGCGATGCTCGGCACGCGCGCGTGGGACCGGCAGCACCGCGTGCGCCTGCACATCGGCCCGCTCACGCTCGCGCAGTACCGCATGTTCCTGCCGACCGGCAACGCGCAGCCGGTGCTGCAGCGCTGGATGCAGCAGCTGCTCGGCGACGAACTCGAATGGGACGCCGAGCTGGTGCTCGAGACGACGCAGGTGCCCGCCACGCGCCTTGGCCAGGCCAAGGGCAACGCGCCGCGCCTGGGCTGGGTCTCGTGGCTCGGCCAGCGCACGCGTGCCAAGGATGCGGCGGACGTGCGCATCGGCAACCGCCCGATGACCGCCCGCAGCGCCCAGGCCACCGTGGGAGCCGCCGCATGACGACGACGCCCGCGCAGCCGGACACGACGGCGCACGCGGCCGCGCTGGCGCAAGCCGCGGCCCTGGTCAAGGCGCAGAAGCTGGAGGCGGCGGGCGAATTGCTGGACCGCCTCCTGGAGGCCGCGCCGGCCGACCCCGACGCCCTGCACTACCAGGGCCTGCTGCGCCATGCGCAAGGCCGCAGCAACGAGAGCATCGCGTTGATCGGAAGGTCGCTCACGCTGCAACCCGCGCAAAGCGGCGCCTGGAACAACCTGGGCAACCTGCTGGTCGAGACCGGCCGCATCGACGACGCGATGCTCGCCTACGGCAACAGCGTTTCCTTCGCCAAAGAAGGCGACGAAGGCGCCGATGCGCTGAGCAACATCGCATCGCTCGAACGCCGCAAGGGCCACTGGCAAGCCGCCGAGCGCGTGAGCCGCCAGGCGATCGAACTGCGGCCGGAATTCAGCGAGGCCTGGTACAACCTGTCGATCGCGCTGATGGAGCAGGGGCGCATCCATGAGAGCGTCGTCGCCAACAGCCGTGCGGTGCTGCTGCAGCCGCGCAACCTGAGCGCCCGCTCGCAGGTGATTCGCGCGCTGGAACTGCTCGGCGAGCACGATCAGGCCCTTGGCATGTACCGGGAGTGGCTGGCCGAGGATCCAGGCAATCCCGTGGTCACGCACCTGCTGGCCGCCTGCGAGGGGCAGGCGCCCGCGCGCGCCAGCGACGGCTATGTGGAGACCGTGTTCGACAGCTACGCCGGAAGCTTCGACGCCAGCCTGGAGAAGCTGCACTACCGCGCGCCCGAGCTGGTGGCGCAGGCGGTGCGGCAAATGCATGGCGCGCCGGCCGCGAGCCTGGCCGTGGTCGATGCCGGCTGCGGCACCGGGCTCTGCGCCCCGTTGCTGCGGCCCTGGGCCGCGCACCTGGCCGGCTGCGACCTGTCGGTCGGCATGCTGCAGCGCGCGGAGCAGCGCGGCGGCTACGACGTGCTGCACAAGGCCGAGCTCACCCACTACCTGCACACGCAGCCCGGCCGCTTCGACCTGGTGATATCGGCTGACACGCTGTGCTACTTCGGCGACCTGCACGAGGTGCTGGCGGCCGCCGCGCGTGCGCTGCGTCCGGCAGGCGGGGTGGTGTTCACGGTCGAGGCCATGCCCGGGGGGCAGCACGACTTCAGGCTCGAAGGCAGCGGCCGCTACCGCCATGCGGCTGCGCATGTGGAGGCCTGCCTTGCGGCTGCCGGCTTTGGTGCCGTTCGCATCGAGCCGATCATTCCGCGCCGCGAAGCGGGGCAGGACGTGCAGGGGTGGCTGGCCAGCGCAAGGCTTTCTGCGCATTGACGCCGGACACGGATCGCCGAACTTCAAATTTACCGGCATGAATCGTCTTCAACAGATACGGAGTCTTCCATGAGTGAAATCAGTCGCACCGCCCTTTTCGGCAAGCTCAACTCGCTGGCCTACAAGGCCATCGAGGGCGCCACGGTGTTCTGCAAGATGCGGGGCAATCCGTATGTGGAACTGGAGCACTGGTTCGCCCAGCTGCTGCAGGCGCAGGACTCCGACCTGCACCGCGTGATCCAGCACTACGGCCTCGACGTGTCGGTCGTCGCGAAGGACATGACGGCCGCGCTCGACCGCCTGCCGCGCGGCGCCACCGCCATCAGCGATTTTTCCCCGCACATCGAGAACGCCATCGAACGCGCCTGGACCTATGCCACGCTGCAGTTCGGCGAGGCGCAGGTGCGCACCGGCTACATCCTGGTGGGCATGCTGAAGACGCAGAGCCTGCGCAACCCGCTGTTCGGTTTGTCGAAGCAGTTCGAGAAGGTCAAGGTCGAGGACCTGGCCGACAACTTCGCGAAGATCTGCGACGCCTCGCCCGAATCGCAGATGCGCGCGCAGGACGGCACCGGCATGGGCAGCGGCGCGCCCGGCGAAGACTCGGGCGCGATGGCGCCGGCCGCCATGGGCAAGGGCGACGCGCTCAAGAAGTTCGCGGTCGACCTCACCGAGAAGGCCAAGAAGGGCGAGATGGACCCGATCACCGGACGCGACGAGGAGATCCGCCAGATCGTCGACATCCTGATGCGCCGCCGCCAGAACAATCCGCTGCTCACGGGCGAGGCGGGCGTCGGCAAGACGGCCGTGGTTGAAGGCTTCGCGCAGCGCCTCGCGCGCGGCGACGTGCCGCCGCAGCTCAAGGACGTGAAGCTGCTCACGCTCGACATCGGCCTCTTGCAGGCCGGCGCCAGCATGAAGGGCGAGTTCGAGCAGCGCCTGCGGCAGGTGATCGACGAGGTGCAGGCATCGCCCACGCCCATCATTCTTTTCATCGACGAGATCCACACGCTGGTGGGCGCGGGCGGCGCGGCCGGCACCGGCGATGCGGCCAACCTGCTGAAGCCGGCACTGGCGCGCGGCAACCTGCGCACCATCGGCGCCACCACCTGGGCCGAGTACAAGAAGTACATCGAGAAAGACCCGGCGCTGACAAGGCGCTTCCAGGTGGTGCAGGTGCCCGAGCCCGACGAGGTGAAGGCCATCTTGATGCTGCGCGGCGTGGCCAGCGTGCTCGAGAAGCACCACCGCGTGCAGCTGCTCGACGAGGCCATCGAGGCAGCCGTGAAGCTGAGCCACCGCTACATTCCCGCGCGCCAGTTGCCCGACAAGGCCGTGAGCCTGCTCGACACGGCATGCGCGCGCGTGGCTGTGAGTCAGCACGCGACGCCGCCTGAAGTTGAAGACTGCATGCGCCGCATCGAGGGGCTCACGGTCGAGCAGGAGATCATCGGCCGCGAGGAAGCCATCGGCATCGACGTGACCAAGCGCGCGGCGCAGGTCTCCGCGCTGCTGCTGGAATCGAACGGGCAGCTGGAAACGCTCAACGCCCGCTGGAAGGAAGAGAAGGGGCTGGTCGATCGGTTGCTGGAATTGCGCAGCAAATTGCGTGCGGGGAGCAAGCCGGTGGACACTGCTTCCGCCGAGGGCGATGCGAAAGCCGACGTGCCCCCACCCCAGCCCTCCCCCGGCGGGGGAGGGAGCGAAGACCGGGCTGCGCTGCTTGAAGAACTGCATGCGCTGCAGGCCAAGATCCATGCGGTGCAAGGCGAGTCGCCACTGATCCTGCCTTCGGTCGATGAGCAGGCGGTGGCCTCGGTGGTGGCCGACTGGACCGGCATTCCCGTCGGCCGCATGGTCAAGAACGAAGTGGAGGCGGTGCTCAAGCTCGCCGACACGCTCAACCAGCGCGTCATCGGCCAGAAGCACGGCCTGGAAATGATCGCGCGGCGCATCCAGACGTCTCGCGCGCGGCTGGACAACCCGCAAAAGCCGATCGGCGTCTTCATGCTCTGCGGCACCTCGGGCGTGGGCAAGACCGAGACCGCGCTGGCACTGGCCGAGGCCCTGTACGGCGGCGAGCAGAACATCATCACCATCAACATGAGCGAGTTCCAGGAGGCGCACACGGTCTCCACGCTCAAGGGCGCGCCGCCCGGCTACGTGGGCTACGGCGAGGGCGGCATCCTGACCGAGGCGGTGCGCCGCCGGCCCTACAGCGTGGTGCTGCTCGACGAGGTCGAGAAGGCCCACCCCGACGTGCACGAGATCTTCTTCCAGGTGTTCGACAAGGGCTGGATGGAAGACGGCGAGGGCCGCATGATCGATTTCAAGAACACGATCATCCTGCTGACCACCAACGCCGGCAGCGAGCTGGTGATGAG
>NZ_JBFTPJ010000361.1:0-5355 GCF_056398445.1 Variovorax sp. 01T439_2 | reverse complement strand
CCTCAGGCAAGCACGATCGCGATGGACACGATGGCCACCGCCCGAACAGCCGTGCCCCGCCTGAGCTTGCGAAGCCGGCCGTAGAACCAGCGGTCCAGGCGCCCGGCCATGCGCCGGGAGCGGCCTGCCGGACGCAGCCGCGCACCTCTCCTGTCGCGCATCGGCCACTCACCTTTTTGTGGGCGTGCTGCCCAGCACCCGGTCCCACACAATGAACTTGAAACGCCTCCAGCAGCGGCGGCGGACCCCGTCCATCTCCAACATTTGCGCGAACCGCAAGAGGCCGAACGCCAATTGTGTCTGATTGTGATTCGGAACACATCCGCGACTCGAAACCCGATGCCAAGCCGCATGTTGCTCCGTAGCATTCCCCTGAGGACCGCTCACGAGCGGATCCAAGAAATGGTTCAACGATTCAGGGGCATGCCAAATGCAGAGAAAGTGGTGTCACGCAGGCGATGCAGCGATCGCCCTGCCACGGATGGAAAACAGGCTCTTCGGGCCGCGGTGGCGCGCGGCCCTGGCGCATTTGCTGCCCGCAAAACATCGCGCTGCCGCCGCTGCGGCAGCGAGGGAGCGAAACCGCAGCGCCCTGCCTGCCAGGGTGTGCGCACTCTTCTTCATCGCCAATTTCGCGCAGCTGGTCGACGCCGATGGGCCGGAGGTTGCCGCGGACGTCAGCCGCGAGATCCGGCGGCGGATCCGCGCGAGCCTGCTGGCTTCGGCCGACACCGACCTGAGCTGCCTGCGCGACGATTGCTTCCTGCTGCGCACCAGCGCCGCCTGCACGGCCAGTTCCACGCCCGCGCAGCGCTCCGGCGGCGGGCAGCTCGAGGAACTGCTGGCGAAGCTCGGCAGCGAGCCGCTCAAGGTGCGCGGCATGACGGCACTGCCGCGGCTGCATGCGGACTGGATCGCGATGCGCGCGTCCAGGCGCCTGGGCGCGGCGGAGATCGAACTGGCCCTGTGGGCCGCGCAGGAGCGGCTCGCGCCGGATGTCGTGGTCGATTGCGTCGACCGCGTCTACGACGTGCATGTCGAGAGAAAAGCCGGAAGACTCTGGTTGCGGGGCCGCGCCCTGCACGAGGCCGAAGAACAAAACCGCATCGAGGCGCTGTTCCGGCTGCTTCAGGCGGACTGCAAATGAGGTGGCCGACATAACCTTCGCCATGTACCTCCATCCCCTCATTGCCAGCGTGCCGCCCGCCGACCGGGCCGCCCTGATCCGCAGCAGCGAACTGCGGTCCTACCGGCGCAACGAGACGGTGCTTCTCGCGGACACCTGGACCGACAGCATCTACTGCGTGGCCAGCGGCCTGCTGCGCGCCGTCGATCGGGATGTCACGACCGACTTCATCCGCAGGGGCGATTTCTTCCTCGGCCCTTCATTGGGCGAGGACCGCTACCAGACCACCTCGACCCTGGTTGCGGCCCTGCCCTCCTCGGTCTACCTGATGCCGATCGCCGCGATCCGCAGGCTGTGCTCGACCTACCCCGAGGTGACCATCGGCCTGCTCGAGGTTGCGATGAAACGCATCACCATGATCCGCGGACAGCTGCGCCGGATCTCGTCGCTGTCGGCCGAGAACCTGGTCGGCCGCGTGCTCCACGAGCTGACCCAGCTGGCCCCTGCGGGCAGCGGCGGCTACGACAAGCGCATCACCCAGGCGGTCATCGCATCGTATTCGGGGCTCTCGCGCGAGGTGGTCAACAAGACCATGCGCGACCTGGAAAGCCGCGGCCTGGTCCGCCGCGACGAGAAAGGCATCCACATCCCGCCGAACTTCGCCTCGACGGACTTCGGCAGCCTGCTTCCGGATGCGCCCGCCGAGCAAGCCGAGGAAGCCCATCCCATGTTCGACCCCGAGCTGTTCACCATGCCGGAAGACACGGGCAACGCCGGACCGAAGCCGGATTGATCTGCCCGGCGCATCGCCAGCGGCCCCGATCAGGGCGCAGGCACCTGGGCCGCCTCGCTTCCACTCCTGAGAGACGTGACCGCGAAGCTGACCGCCCGCTTCGAGGCCAGCTGCGATTTTCCGCAGCGGCTGCAGCAATAGAACCGCAGCCAGGGAAGGAGCTTCATCCACCAGTGCCGATGGATGCGCTCCAGGTGCGCGAGCCCGCATGAACAGTTGACGAAGGGACCGCTCGCGGGCGCATCCGCATGCGCCCGAGAACCCGCCGGTTCCCGCGCTGCATGCCTGGTATCGCCGTGATGCGGCTGGCGCTTGTGGTTCATGCGGGCCATCGTGCCGACGTGGCTTCGCATCGCGCGGCAGGCTGTGATCTTCTTCACCTGCCGCAGCAAAAAAATGGAAGAGACCTTCGGCTGGAACCGAAGGACCCCGCGCGCTTGATGCTCGTCAAGGTGCGCGTCGCCGCCCCATCCAACAATCCCGGCGCACCTCCCCAGGAATCCGCGTGCAACAAGAACGCCAATGCCGTCCACGGCCCCTATCAACCTGATGTGGAACATGATGGATCGATCCTCTGACGAAACAGCAGTCGCGCTGCAAGCGCTTTCGCGCGATGCGGGCCTGCGCAACTGGCGCCTCAAGGGCGCCAAACGCCTCCCCGTGATTCAGGGCGGCATGGGTGTCGGCGTGTCGGCCGGCGGGCTCGCCGGCACGGTCGCCGGGCTGGGCGGCATGGGCACGATCTCGGCCGTCGACCTGCGCCGGCTGCATCCCGACCTGATGGCTCGCACGGCCCACCTGAACGCCGAGCCGGACGCCGGGCAGCGCATCGACGCCGCCAATCTCGAGGCGCTGGGCCGCGAGATCGCGCGGGCGCGCGAGCTCTCCGGCGGGCGCGGCCTCGTGGCCGTGAACGTGATGAAGGCGCTGACCGCCTACGAGGCCTACCTGCGCCACGCCATGGCCTGCGGCATCGACGCATTGGTGGTGGGCGCGGGCCTGCCGCTGGACCTGCCCGAGCTCGCGCGCGACCACCCCGAGGTGGCGCTGATCCCCATCCTCTCGGACGCGCGCGGCGTGCAGCTGGTGGTGCGCAAGTGGGAGAAGAAGGGRCGCCTGCCCGATGCCATCGTGATCGAGCATCCGCGGCTCGCGGGCGGCCACCTGGGCGCTGCCAAGGTGGCCGACCTGCAGGACCCGCGCTTCGACTTCGACGTCGCCATTCCGCAGGTGCTCGAATTCTTCAAGACGGCCGGCCTCGAGGGCCGCATTCCGCTGATCGCGGCCGGCGGCATCGGCAGCCTCGAAGACATCCGGCGCCTGCAGGGCATCGGCGCGGCGGCGGTGCAGCTGGGCACCGCGTTCGCGGTGACCGCCGAATGCGATGCGCATCCGGCCTTCAAGCAGGTGCTGGCCGATGCCCAGCCCGCCGACATCGTCGAGTTCGTCAGCACGGCGGGCCTGCCCGCGCGCGCGGTGCGCACGCCGTGGCTCGACAAATACCTGCGGCTGGAGGAGCGGCTGCAGCACAAGGCGCACAAGAAGGAAAGCTGCACCATGCGCTTCGACTGCCTGGCGCACTGCGGCCTGCGCGACGGCACCCCGAGCTGGGGCCAGTTCTGCATCGACAAGACACTGGGGCACGCGCTGGAGGGCCACCTCGACCGCGGCCTGTTCTTCCGGGGCGCGGGGGCGCTGCCCTTCGGCAGCGAGATCCGCCCGGTGCGCGACCTGATGCGATGGCTGCTCGGCGGCACTCGCCCGGCGGGCGTGGCCTGAGGTGCGCCAGAGCCGGTCGCACTGAACCTGCGGCGCTCAGGCGCCGCAGCTTGCGCGAACCGGCAGCGCGTTGAGCGGAATGCGCAGGTAGGACACGCCGTTGCCGTCGGGCGGCGGCAGCCGGCCGGCACGCACGTTGACCTGGATCGACGGCAGGATCAGCGTCGGCACTTCGAGCGTGGCGTCGCGCGCGCGCCGCATGGCCACGAATTCGTCCTCGCCGATGCCGTCGCGCACGTGGATGTTGCGGGCGCGCTGCTCGGCCACGGTGGTCTGCCATTGCGCCGGCCGCGAGGGCGGCGGATAGTCGTGGCAGACATACACCGGCGTCTCGGGCGGCAGGTCCAGCAGCCGGCGCATCGATGCGTACAGCTGGCGCGCATCGCCGCCCGGGAAGTCGGCCCGCGCGCTGCCGAGGTCCGGCATGAAGAGCGTGTCGCCGACGAACACCGCGCCGCCGATCAGGTAGGCCATGTCGGCAGGCGTGTGGCCGGGCACCAGGATCGCGGTGGCTTCGATGGCGCCGATGCGGAAGGTCTCGCCGTCCTTGAACAGGTGGTCGAACTGGCTGCCGTCGGGCAGGAAGCCGCGCTCCAGGTTGAACAGCGTCTTGAAGGTGGCCTGCACCGTGCGGATGTGCTCGCCGATGGCAATGCGCCCGCCGAGCCGCTCCTGCAGATGGCTGGCCGCCGAGAGGTGGTCGGCATGGGCATGGGTCTCCAGGATCCAGTCGACCTGCAGCCCGTGCTCGGCCACGCAGGCCAGCACCCGGTCCACCGACGCGGTGCCGGTGTGGCCCGACTTGAAGTCGTAGTCGAGCACCGGGTCGATCACGGCGGCACGCAGGCTGCCCGGGTCCCACACGAGGTAGGAGACGGTGCCGGTGCGCGGGTCGAAGAAGGCCTGGACCGAGGCTTTGGTGTTGTTCATGGCGAGCTCGCAGGATCGATCAATGATCTACGGACAAATAATATATATTTTTATATAATGTAGTCAACCATGAAGTCAAGAAAGCGCCACCCCGTCTTCGATCCCGAGATCCTGCGCGGCGCCGCTGCGCGCGCGGTCGGCATGCTGAAGGTATTGGCCAACGAGGACCGCATGCTGCTGCTGTGCCAGCTGTCCCAGGGCGAGATGTGCGTGAGCGAGCTCGAAGCGCAGCTCGACATCCGCCAGCCGACGCTGTCCCAGCAGTTGGGCGTGCTGCGCAACGAGGGCGTGGTCACCACGCGCCGCCAGGGCAAGAACGTCTTCTACGCCGTGGCAGACCCGTCGCTGCTCGAGATCCTCGCCCTGCTCTACCGGATCTACTGCCCGAAGGAAGAATGACGATGACGATCGACTGGCCTGCATTCACTCCATGGACCGCCCTGGCGGGCGGCGTGCTCGTTGGCGCGGCCGCCGCGATGTTCGTGCTGCTCAACGGCCGCATCGCCGGCATCAGCGGCATCGTCGGCGGGCTGCTGCGGCCCGTGCGGGGCGACGTGGCCTGGCGCCTGGCGTTCGTGGCCGGGCTGGTCGCGGCGCCCATGGCCTATGCGGCTTTCGCGCCGTGGCCCCGGCCGCAGATCGATGCCGGCTACGTTGCGCTCGTTGCGGCCGGCCTGCTGGTCGGCGTGGGCACGCGCTACGCGTCGGGGTGCACGAGCGGCCACGG
>NZ_JBFTPJ010000360.1:0-5357 GCF_056398445.1 Variovorax sp. 01T439_2 | reverse complement strand
GACCTACTTCAAGGTCTGGGGCTACCTGTGGCGTGAGTGGCTGACCAGCGTCGACCACAAGAAGATCGGGGTGATGTACATCATCCTGGCCATCATCATGCTGCTGCGCGGCTTCGCCGACGCCCTGATGATGCGCGCCCAGCAGGCCGTCGCCTTCGGCGACAACGCCGGCTTCCTGCCGCCGCACCACTACGACCAGATCTTCACCGCCCACGGCGTGATCATGATCTTCTTCGTGGCGATGCCGCTGGTCACGGGCCTCATGAACYTCGTSGTGCCGCTGCAGATCGGCGCSCGCGACGTGGCCTTCCCGTTCCTGAACAACTTCAGCTTCTGGATGACCACCTTCGGCGCCGGCCTCGTGATGGCGTCGCTCTTCGTGGGTGAATTCGCCAAGACCGGCTGGCTCGCCTACCCGCCGCTGTCGGGCCTTCTCTTCAGCCCCGACGTGGGGGTGGACTACTACATCTGGTCATTGCAGATCGCGGGGGTCGGCACGCTGCTCTCGGGCGTCAACCTGCTGGCCACCATCGTGAAGATGCGCGCGCCCGGCATGACGATGATGAAGATGCCGGTCTTCACCTGGACCGCCCTGTGCACCAACGTGCTGATCGTGGCCGCCTTCCCGGTGCTCACGGCCGTGCTCGCGCTGCTGTCGCTGGACCGCTATGTCGGCACCAACTTCTTCACGAACGACCTCGGCGGCAACGCCATGATGTACGTGAACCTGATCTGGATCTGGGGCCACCCCGAGGTCTACATCCTGATCCTGCCGGCCTTCGGCATCTTCTCGGAAGTGGTCTCCACCTTCTCGGGCAAGCGCCTCTTCGGCTACGCCTCGATGGTCTACGCCACGGTGGTGATCACGATCCTGTCGTACCTCGTGTGGCTGCACCACTTCTTCACCATGGGCTCGGGCGCCAGCGTGAATTCGTTCTTCGGCATCACGACGATGATCATCTCGATCCCCACGGGCGCGAAGATCTTCAACTGGCTCTTCACCATGTACCGCGGCCGCATCCGCTTCGAGCTGCCCATGATGTGGACCATCGGCTTCATGATCACCTTCGTGATCGGCGGCATGACGGGCGTGCTGCTCGCGGTGCCCCCGGCCGACTTCGTGCTGCACAACAGCCTCTTCCTGATCGCCCACTTCCACAACGTGATCATCGGCGGCGTGCTGTTCGGCATGCTGGCGGGCATCACCTACTGGTTCCCCAAGGCCTTCGGCTACAAGCTCGATCCGTTCTGGGGCAAGTGCTCGTTCTGGTTCTGGCTGGTGGGCTTCTGGTTCGCGTTCATGCCGCTGTACATCCTGGGCCTGATGGGCGTCACGCGCCGCATGAGCCACTTCCAGGACATGTCGCTGCAGATCTGGTTCCAGGTGGCGGCCTTCGGCGCCGTGCTGATCGCGCTGGGCATCGCCTCTTTCATCATCCAGCTGGTGGTGAGCTACATCCGCCGCGATTCGCTGCGCGACACCACGGGCGACCCGTGGAACGGCCGCACGCTCGAATGGTCGACCTCGTCGCCGCCGCCGGCCTACAACTTCGCGTTCACGCCGCGCATCCACGACAACGACGCCTGGACCGACATGAAGCGCCGCGGCTACAGCCGCCCGGTCGACGGCTTCACGCCCATCCACATGCCCAAGAACACGGCTGCCGGCTTCGTCATCGCGGCCCTGGCCGGCACCTGCGGCTTCGCGCTGATCTGGCAGATGTGGCTGGTGGCGGGCGTGGCGTTCTTCGCCATGCTGGCGGCCGTGATCATCCACACCTTCAACTACAAGCGCGACTACCACATCCCCGCGGAAGAGGTCGTTCGCACCGAGGACGAACGCACCCGCCTCCTGGCAGCAGCCCATGTCTGATACCACCGCCCTCCACTCCCCCGCGACCGGCCACGCCCACAGCGACGCCACGGGCAAGCCGCCCGTGTTCGAGCTGTTCCACGTCGGCAACGACCACCACCCGGAAAACGGCACGCTGCTCGGCTTCTGGCTCTACCTGATGAGCGACTGCCTGGTCTTCGCCTGCCTGTTCGCGGTGTACGGCGTGCTGGGCCGAAGCTACGCGGCCGGCCCTTCGGGCGCCGACCTGTTCGACCTGCCGCTGGTGGCGGTCAACACGTCGCTGCTGCTGCTGTCGTCGATCACCTATGGCTTCGCAGTGCTCGAGATGCAGAGAAAGCGCATGGGCGGCACGCTGGCCTGGCTGGCCATCACGGGCCTTTTGGGCGCAGGCTTCATCGGCCTGGAACTCTATGAATTCGCGCACCTGATCCACGAGGGCGCGGGCCCGCAGCGCAGCGCGTTCCTGTCGTCGTTCTTCGCACTGGTGGGCACCCACGGGCTGCACGTGACCTTCGGCATCGTGTGGCTCATCGTGCTGATGATCCAGCTGCCCAAGCACGGCTTCACCGCCGCCAACCGCCGCCGCCTGATGTGCCTGTCGATGTTCTGGCACTTCCTGGACGTGGTGTGGATCGGCGTCTTCACCTTTGTCTACCTGATGGGATCGATGGCATGAGCACCGCCCACACCGAAACCGCAGCGCACGACGACCATCACGACGATGGCCCCGTCAGCCACAGCACCTTCAAGGGCTACATGACCGGCTTCGTGCTGGCCGTGATCCTGACCGCGATTCCGTTCTGGCTCGTCATGGGCAACGTGCTCGGCAAGCCGAGCACCACCTCGCTCGTGATCCTCGGCTTTGCCGCGGTGCAGATCGTGGTCCACATGATCTACTTCCTGCACATGGACGCCAAGTCCGAAAGCGGCTGGAACATGCTGGCGCTGATCTTCACGATCGTGCTCGTCGTCATCACGCTGGCCGGATCGCTCTGGGTCATGTACCACATGAACGCCAACATGATGCCCATGTCGGTGCACGACATGAAGAACATGCCTTGACGCCCCCGCCGCCAGACTCCAGCACCCGCAACGGCACACCAGCCGGCCGCCCGCGCGGCGCGGCGGCCCGGGTGGCTCTGGCGGTCTGCGCGGCCCTGGCCTTTGCGGGCTTCTTCGCGCTCGGCACCTGGCAGGTCGAGCGCCGGGCCTGGAAGCTCGATCTCATTGCCCGCGTCGAGCAGCGCGTGCATGCCCCGGCCTCCGAAGCGCCCGGGCGCGAGCGCTGGCCGCAGGTCAACGCGGCCGACGACGAATACCGCCGCGTGCGCATCGCCGGCCGCTTCCTCCACGACAAGGAAACGCTGGTGCAGGCCAGCACCCGGCTCGGCGCCGGCTTCTGGGTGCTGACGCCGCTGCAGGCCACAGGCGGCCGCATCGTGCTGGTCAACCGCGGCTTCGTGCCGCCCGAGGCGCGCGAGCGCGCCACCCGCGCGGCCACCGAACCCCAGGGCGAAAGCACCGTGACCGGCCTCTTGCGCATGAGCGAACCCAAGGGCGGCTTCCTGCGCAAGAACGAGCCGGCCGCCGATCGCTGGTTCTCGCGCGACGTGCAGGCCATTGCCGCGGCGCGCGGCCTCTCCAACGTGGCACCGTACTTCGTCGATGCCGAGGCCGCGCCCTCCTCGCCCGGCGCAGCGCCTGCCTGGCCGGCCGCGGGCCTCACGGTCATCGCCTTTCCCAACAGCCACCTCATCTACGCGATCACCTGGTACGGCCTGGCGCTGATGGTCCTTGGCGCGGCCTGGTTCGGCTGGCGCGAGGGGCGCCGGCGCGCCGGCGAAGCCGATGGCGGCACAGGCGAAAATACCGCCCATGCCAACGCCACCGCCCGCCCCGATGCCCGCCGCGACTGAAGCCGTCGCGGTCGCGGGGGAACTGCATCCGCCGCGTGCGGGCGTGGCAAGCCTGGACAACGCCACCGGCCACAAGAACATGCAGCAGCTGATCGAGCTGCGCTGGTTCGCGGTGGTCGGCCAGGTCGCCACCATCCTGGTCGTGCACTACGGCTTCGGCATCCGGTTGCCGCTGGAGCACATGCTGCAGGTGCTGACCTGCCTCGCGCTCTTCAACGGCGTGAGCCTGCTGCGCTCGCGCAGCCCGCGCCGCGTGACCAACGGCGAGCTCTTTCTTGCGCTGCTGGTCGACGTGGCCACGCTCACCGCCCAGCTCTACCTGAGCGGCGGCGCCACCAATCCCTTCGTCTTCCTGTACCTGCTGCAGGTCATCCTGGGCGCGGTGCTGCTGAAGGCCTGGTCGACCTGGACCATCGTGGCCGTCACCTGCCTGTGCTTTGCGGGGCTTGCGCTTTTCTCTCGCCCGCTTGCGCTGCCGCTGGACCACGACCGCGGGCTCTGGAGCCCCTACGTGCAGGGCATGCTGGTGTGCTTTGCGCTCAACGCGGCGCTGCTGGTGGTGTTCATCACGCGCATCAGCCGCAACCTGCGCGCGCGCGATGCGCGGCTGGCCGACCTGCGCCAGCGCGCGTCGGAAGAAGAGCACATCGTGCGCATGGGCCTCCTGGCCTCGGGCGCCGCGCACGAGCTGGGCACGCCGCTGGCCACGCTGGCCGTGATCCTGGGCGACTGGCGCCGCCTGCCGCATTTCAGCTCCGACCCCGAGCTGCTGACCGAGGTGGCCGAGATGGAACTGCAGATCCAGCGCTGCAAGAGCATCGTGAGCGGCATCCTGCTGTCGGCCGGCGAGGCGCGCGGCGAATCGTCGGAAGAAACCACCGTCCGCACCTTCCTCGACGAGCTGGTGGAGGAATGGCGCAGCACGCGCCCCGTCGAGGAGTTCGACTACGAGAACCGCTTTGGCCAGGACCTGCCCATGGTCTCCGATTCGGCGCTCAAGCAGATGATCTGCAACGTGCTCGACAATGCCCTGGAGGCCTCGCCGCACTGGCTGCGCTTCGAAGTGGCGCATGACGCCGATGCGTTGACGCTCACGGTCACCGATGCGGGCCCGGGCTTCCTGCCGGCCATCCTGAAGGAGTTCGGCAAGCCCTACCAGTCGAGCAAGGGCCGCCCGGGCGGCGGGCTCGGGCTGTTCCTGGTGGTCAACGTGGCGCGCACCCTGGGCGGCCGCGTCGCGGTGCACAACCGGCCCGAGGGCGGCGCCATCGTGGCCATCACGCTGCCGCTCGCGGCCATCGTGCTGGAAGAAGAAGAGGACGACGACGAAGAACACGAAGCGGCCGACACCCTCACCGATCGAAACGCAAAGCCATGACGGAAACCGCCGAAACCGAACGCCAGTTGCTGATCGTGGAAGACGACGCGGCCTTCGCGCGCACGCTCGGCAAGTCCTTCGAGCGCCGCGGCTACGCGGTCACGCAGGCCAGCAATGCCGAGGAGGTCGAGGCGCTGCTGCAGGCCCATTCGCCCGGCTATGCGGTGGTCGACCTGAAGCTCAATGGCGAGGCCTCGGGCCTGGCCTG
>NZ_JBFTPJ010000359.1:0-5357 GCF_056398445.1 Variovorax sp. 01T439_2 | reverse complement strand
GCGCCCATGCCGACATCCTGGCGTATTTCCGCGCCAACATGGACAAGGTCCAGGCGGAGTACCGCAACGAGCAGACGTACCTGTCCGCCATGCTGCACAAGCAAGGCAAGCTGGGCTACTGGCCCGCGGCCTGGTGCCCGAGCTTCAAGTACCACGGCATTCCGATGTGGCCGGCCAACTACTGGGAAGAGCCCTTCGTGCCCGAGGGCGCGCGCATCATGGTGTTCCACGGCGAATGCAATCCGCCCGACGCACTGGCGGGCCGGCGCAACCGGGCTTTCCGCTACATCCGGCGGGCGAACTGGATCGCCAGGTTCTGGAAGGAATGAACGGGATGGCGGCAGGGACGGCGCAAGTCGTCCTGCCGCCGTAGACGTTCAGGCCGTGGCAGGCGCCCGGCCGCCCATGCGCCACAGCAGCGCGCCGGCACAGAGCCACTGGACCACGTACATGCCGCTTCCCACGGCGTGCCACAGCTTGAGGTTGTCGCGCGCAAGAATGCGCGGCGCCACGGCATATTGCTGCAGCAGCGCCAGCAGCAGCGCACCCAGGATCAGGAAGATGGCGGCCATCGAGGCGCTGTCGATGCGCTGGTCCATCTTCGTGCGGAAGTGAACCAGAAGCAGCAGGCCGCAGCCAATTGCTATCCAGCTCTGCGCCTCGAACAGCTGGCCCGCGAAATTGCCGGCCACCGCGGGGTTGCCGAGCCGCGCGAAGAGCATCGGCACCACAATGAAACCGATCGTCGTGAGGCTGCCCCACCAGAAGGCGGCCAGCAGCAGCGCGAGGCGGTCTTTCATCCTGCCTGTCAGATGTAGCGCACGGCCACGATCTCGTAGCGCTTGAGGCCGCCGGGCGCCTGCACCTCGGCGGTGTCGCCCTCTTCCTTGCCGATGAGCGCACGCGCGATCGGGCTGGAGATGTTGATCAGGCCCAGCTTCAGATCGGCCTCGTCCTCGCCGACGATCTGGTACTTGACGGCCTCGCCCGATTCTTCTTCCTCGAGTTCCACCGTGGAGCCGAACACCACCTTGCCGCCGGCGTCGAGCTCGGCCGGGTCGATGATCTGGGCGGCCGAAAGCTTGCCCTCGACTTCCTGGATGCGGCCCTCGATGAAGCCCTGGCGGTCCTTGGCGACTTCGTATTCGGCGTTCTCGCTCAGGTCGCCCTGCGCGCGGGCTTCGGAGATGGCATTGATGACCCAGGGGCGGTCCACGGTCTTGAGCTGATGCAGCTCGGCGCGCAGCTTCTCGGCACCGCGCTTGGTAATTGGAATGGTGGCCATGTTTGGTTCTCCATAARGCGAAACCGCCGAACGCTGCCGTTCGGCGGTCGATTGGGGGACAGGATCAGACGAGTGTGCGTCCGGTCAGCCGGCTCAGGATGGCGAGCGGGCTCGAATCAGGATTGTATTGCTTCGACGCGGGCAGATGAAGGGTCTGCTCGAGCATGTACTGGCCCGCCATGACGGCGTGCGAGGTCTGGTCCGAGAAGCACACCCACACCGACCCCGGCGGAAATTCGGCCTTCTCCTGCGGCGAATTCTCCTGGTAGGCCATGTCCGACTTCATGCCGTCGTGCAGCTGCAGCATCAGGTGGTCGTATTCGCTGCGAAACGACTTGGTCACGTGCAGCGCCTGCAGCAGCCTGGCCTGCCAGCGCACATAGGGCTTGGCACGCGGCAGGAAGCGCCTGGCGATGTCCTCGAAAGGCTCGCCCACGCGCCACACGCGCGGTGCACCCTCGGGGTTGACGTTGGTGAAGACGCGCAGGATGCGCTCGCCGTAGTTGGGCCGCGACGGGAAGGCATCGACATGCAGGCGCCGGTCGTCGGCGCGCCAGGACTGAACGCGCGTTTCGACCTGTGCCGGCCGGTAGCTGGTCGGCGCCAGGCGCAGGGCCGGCGTGTAGTGCGGCAGCAGGCCGTGGATCAGCTGCTGCGCCTGCGCGCGAAACCGCCCTACCATCGCCGCCGCCGTGCGCTGCACCGCCTCGTCGCCGACGGCGCCCTTGAGCTTGCCGTTGGCATCGAGGCTGATGTTGCGCACGTCGGGCGACAGCAGGCTGGGCGTCAGCAGGCTGCGCTCTTCGGGCAGCAGCTCGAAACCCAGGCGCGGAAAATACAGCACCTTGCCCGCTTCCAGCTGCGCGATCCACGCCTCGTTGGGCGAGGCCGCGCGCCAGTCGCTCAGATCCAGTTCGACGAGCTGCGTTTCCATGGCCACGCTCAGGCGGCAGCCAGCTGCGCGTGCATCTCCTGCACCGAGATCACGCCGAGCTCGTCCATGAAGCCCATGCCCTCGACCGCGGCTTCGGCGCCGAAGATCGTGGTGAAGGTGGTCACGCGGGCCAGCAGCGCCGAGGTGCGGATCTGGCGCGAATCGTTGATCGCGTTGCGGCGCTCTTCCACCGTGTTGATGACCAGCGCAATCTCGTTGTTCTTGATCATGTCCACGATGTGCGGGCGGCCCTCGGTCACCTTGTTCACCGTCGCGCATTCGATGCCCGCGGCACCGATGGCGGCGGCCGTGCCCTTGGTCGCGATGATCTCGAAGCCCAGCTTGACCAGGCCGCGCGCCACTTCCACGGCGCGCGCCTTGTCGTTGTTCTTCACCGAGATGAAGACCTTGCCCGACTTCGGCAGCAGCGTGCCGGCACCGAGCTGCGACTTCACGAAGGCCTCGCCGAAGGTCCTGCCCACGCCCATGACTTCGCCGGTCGACTTCATCTCCGGGCCGAGGATGGTGTCCACGCCAGGGAACTTGACGAACGGGAACACGGCTTCCTTCACGCTGAAGTACGGCGGCGTGACTTCCTTGGTCACGCCCTGCGACTTGAGCGACTGGCCGGCCATGCAGCGCGCCGCCACCTTGGCAAGCTGGATGCCGGTGGCCTTGCTCACGTAGGGCACGGTGCGCGAAGCCCGCGGGTTCACTTCGAGCACGTAGATGACGTCCTTGCCGTCCTTCTGCTGGATGGCGAACTGCACGTTCATCAGGCCCACCACGTTGAGCGCGGCGGCCATCGCGGCGCTCTGGCGCTTCAGTTCGGCAATGGTTTCGGCGCTCAGGCTGTAGGGCGGCAGCGAGCAGGCGGAGTCGCCCGAGTGCACGCCGGCCTGTTCGATGTGCTCCATCACGCCGCCGATCAGGGTCTGGCCCTCGGCGTCGCGGATGCAGTCGACGTCGCATTCGACGGCGTCGTTGAGGAAGCGGTCGAGCAGCACCGGCGAATCGTTGCTGACCTTCACCGCCTCGCGCATGTAGCGCTCGAGGTCGCGCTGCTCGTGCACGATTTCCATCGCGCGGCCGCCGAGCACGTAGCTCGGGCGCACCACCAGCGGATAGCCCAGCGCCGCGGCCTTTTCGAGCGCCTCGGGCTCGGTGCGCGCGGTGGCGTTCGGCGGCTGGCGCAGGCCCAGTTCGTGGAGCAGCTTCTGGAAGCGCTCGCGGTCTTCGGCCGCGTCGATCATGTCGGGCGAGGTGCCGATGATCGGCACGCCGTTGGCTTCGAGGTCCAGCGCGAGCTTGAGCGGCGTCTGGCCGCCGTACTGCACGATCACGCCGAGCGGCTTTTCCTTGTCGACGATCTCGAGCACGTCTTCGAGCGTGAGCGGCTCGAAGTACAGGCGGTCGGAGGTGTCGTAGTCGGTCGACACGGTCTCGGGGTTGCAGTTGACCATGATGGTCTCGTAGCCGTCCTCGCGCATCGCGAGCGCGGCATGCACGCAGCAGTAGTCGAACTCGATGCCCTGGCCGATGCGGTTGGGGCCGCCGCCGAGCACCATGATCTTCTTCTTGTCGGTGGGGTCGGCTTCGCACTCGTCCTCGTAGGTCGAGTACATGTAGGCCGTGTTGGTCGCGAACTCGGCCGCGCAGGTGTCCACCCGCTTGTAGACCGGGCGCACGCCGAGGGCGCGGCGCTTTTCGCGCACGGCCGTGTCGGTGGTCTTGAGCTGCTTGGCAAGGCGGCGGTCCGAGAAGCCCTTCTTCTTGAGCGCGAGCAGCGTGTCGCGGTCGATGTCGGCCAGCGACTTGGTTTCGAGCTCGAGTTCGATCTTCACGATCTCCTCGATCTGCACCAGGAACCAGGGGTCGATCTTGGTCAGCGCGAACACTTCATCGACGCTCAGGCCCATGGCGAAGGCATCGCCCACGTACCAGATGCGCTCAGGGCCGGGCTCGCCCAGTTCCTTCTCGAGCACTTCGCGGTCCTGCGTCTTCTCGTTGAGGCCGTCCACGCCCACTTCGAGGCCGCGCAGCGCCTTCTGGAACGACTCCTGGAAGGTGCGGCCCATGGCCATCACCTCGCCCACCGACTTCATCTGCGTGGTCAGGCGCGAATCGGCCTGCGGGAATTTCTCGAAAGCGAAGCGCGGGATCTTGGTGACCACGTAGTCGATCGACGGCTCGAACGACGCGGGCGTGGCGCCGCCCGTGATTTCGTTGCGCAGCTCGTCGAGCGTGTAGCCCACGGCCAGCTTGGCCGCGACCTTGGCGATCGGGAAACCCGTGGCCTTGGAGGCCAGCGCCGACGAACGCGACACGCGCGGATTCATCTCGATGACGACCATGCGGCCGTCCTTCGGGTTGATCGAGAACTGCACGTTCGAGCCGCCGGTATCGACGCCGATCTCGCGCAGCACGGCCAGCGAGGCGTTGCGCAGGATCTGGTATTCCTTGTCGGWSAGSGTCTGCGCMGGGGCCACGGTGATCGAGTCGCCGGTGTGCACGCCCATCGGGTCGAGGTTCTCGATCGAGCAGACGATGATGCAGTTGTCGGCCTTGTCGCGCACGACTTCCATCTCGTACTCTTTCCAGCCGAGCAGCGACTCTTCGATCAGCAGTTCGTTGGTCGGCGAGGCTTCGATGCCGCGCTTGCAGATGGTCTCGAACTCTTCCGGGTTGTAGGCGATGCCGCCGCCRSTGCCGCCSAGSGTGAAGCTGGGGCGGATCACCGTCGGGAAGCCGACCGACTTCTGCACGGCCCAGGCTTCGTCCATCGAGTGGGCGATGCCGGAGCGCGCCGAGCCGAGGCCGATCTTGGTCATCGCGTCCTTGAACTTCAGGCGGTCCTCGGCCTTGTCGATGGCTTCGGGCGTGGCGCCGATCAGCTCGACCGGCTTGTTGGTGGCCGCGCCGGTGTACTTGTCGAGCACGCCGTGGCGCCAGAGGTCGAGCGCGCAGTTCAGCGCCGTCTGGCCGCCCATGGTCGGCAGGATCGCGTCGGGGCGTTCCTTGGCGATGATCTTCTCGACCGTCTGCCAGGTGATCGGCTCGATGTAGGTCACGTCGGCCGTGGCCGGGTCGGTCATGATCGTCGCGGGGTTGCTGTTGATCAGGATGACCTTGTAGCCC
>NZ_JBFTPJ010000358.1:0-5371 GCF_056398445.1 Variovorax sp. 01T439_2 | reverse complement strand
CTGCTTCGGCGCCTGGGGCTCGACCCGACCCGCATCCCGCTGCAGAACGGCGACATCGTGAACGTGGGCAGCCGCGACGACAGCCGCATCTACGTGATGGGCGAGATCCAGCGCCCGACGGCCCTGACGATGCGCGACGGCCGCCTGAGCCTGAACGAGGCGCTGGGCGATGCGGGCGGCCCGGCGCTGCAGACCGCGTCGACCGACCAGATCTACGTGGTGCGCAATTCGAGCGGCGACGTGCCCGAGGTGTTCCACCTCGATGCGAAGAACCCGGTGGCGCTGGCGCTGGCCGACCGCTTCGAGCTGCAGCCGCGCGACGTGGTCTACATCGACCCCGTGCCGCTGGCGCGCTGGAACCGCGTGATCAGCCTGATCCTTCCCGCCGCGCAGGTCGTGAACCTCGGCGGCACCACCAGCCGCCGCTGAAGCCGCGCCCCCACCCCGTCCAGGCAACACACAAAGGTGATCCCCATGAATGCGCACTGGCAACCTGCACTCCCCGCTCCCTCGGTCCCCGATGCCGCGGCATCCGACAACCCTCCTTCCAGGCTCAGGGAGCATGTCGACCTGCTGCTGGACAACCGGTGGAGGATCGCGGGCATCACCGCTGTCGCGCTGCTGCTGGGCGCGGCCTACGCCATGTTCGGGCCGCGCGTGTACGAGGCCAACGTGCTGATCCAGGTCGAGGACCCGGACCGCTCGGGCGGCACGCTGGTCGGCGACTCCGCGAGCAACGCGCTCAACGCCAAGACGCCGACCGCGGGCGAGGCCGAGATCCTCAAGTCGCGCCTGGTGCTCGAGCAGGCGATCGAGAACACCAAGCTCTACATCGAGGCGCAGCCGCTGTACGTGCCGATCGTCGGCGCCTGGCTGGCGCGCCACGCCAAGGCGCTCTCCGAGCCGGGCTTCGCGGGCCTGTCGGGCTACGTGAGCGGCAAGGAGCAGATCGTGGTCGCGCAGATGGACGTGCCGGTGGATCTCGAAGGCAAGCGCTTCCTGCTGACCGCAGGCGCGAACGGCAGCTACACGCTGACCCACCCCAAGCTGGACAAGCCGATCGCCGGCACGGTCGGCGTGCCGCTCGACGCGCAGACCCCGCTCGGCCCGATCCACCTGCTGGTCGGCTCGATCTCGGGCCTGCCCGGCGCGGCCTTCGAACTGGTGCGCCAGTCCAAGCAGCTGGTGCTGCTCGACCTGCAGCGCGAGCTGCGCGTGATCGAGAAGGGCAAGCAGTCGTCGGTCGTGGAAGTGAGCTGGCGCGACGGCAACCGGACGCAGCTGGCCAACCTGCTCAATGAGGTCGCGCAGCTCTACGTGCGCGTGAACATCGACCAGAAGACGGCCCAGGCGCAGCGCGCCCTCAACTTCCTGGGCACCGAGCTGCCCAAGCTCAAGCTGCAGCTGGAGCAGTCCGAGGAAATCTACAACCAGTACCGCAACCAGAACGGAACCATCAGCCTGGACGACGAGGCGCGCAACGCGCTGTCGCAGAACCTGGAACTGCAGACGAAGCTGTTCGATGCCACGCAAAAGCGCATCGAGCTCTCCGAGCGCTTCACGTCCAGGGACCCGAGCGTGATGACCGTCGACGCGCAGATCGCCTCGCTCAAGAAGGCGATGGGCACCGTGGAGCAGCGCATCCGCCGCATGCCCATGCTGCAGCAGAACTCGCTGCGCATGCAGCGGGACATCAAGGTCAACACCGACCTGTACGTGTCGCTGCTCAACAGCTCGCTGCAGATGCGCCTGGCCAAGGAAGGCCGCATCGGCAACGTGCGCGTGCTCGACCAGGCGCTGCTCCCGGAAAAGCCGATCCGGCCCAAGCCCTCGATCGTCATGGGCATCGCGCTGATCGCGGGCCTTTCGTTCGGGGCGGGCTCCGCGTTCCTGCGCAGGTCGTGGCGCAAGACCATTGCCAGCCCGGCCGAGATCGAGACCCACACGGGCCTGGACGTCTACAGCACCGTGACGCTCAGCACGAACCAGCCCCTGCTCGACCGCGCCATTCGCCACGCCAAGCCCGGCGTGCACCTGCTGGCAGCGCAGCATCCGAACGACCCGGCGCTGGAGGGGCTGCGGCGGCTGCGCACCGCGCTGAAGTTCGCCATGCCCAAGGCGTCGAACAACCGCGTCATGATCTCCAGCGCCACGCCGGGCGCCGGCAAGACCTTCGTGGCGGGCAACCTGGCGGCGGTGCTCGCCTCGACCGGCCGCCGCGTGCTGCTGATCGACGCCGACCTGCGGCGCAGCAGCCTGGCAAGCATGTTCGGGCTGAAGCGCCGCGGCGGCCTGTCGGAACTGATCCGCGGCTCGATCGAATTCCAGAACGCCGTCCACACGGGCGTGCTCGGGCACCTGGACGTGATGACCACCGGGGCGCTGCCCTCGGACCCGAGCGCGCTCCTGACGAGCGACGCCTTTGCCGAGGTTCTCGAAAAAGCCTCGGAACACTACGACGTGGTGATCGTGGACACGCCGCCGATGCTGCTGGCTTCCGAGACCGCCGAGCTGGCGCCCTGGATGGGCACGCTGCTGATGGTGGCGCGCGCCGGGGACAACGAACTGGGCGACCTGTCGGAAAGCGCGAACCAGCTGCGGCATTCCGGCTCGCAGTTCCAGGGCGTGGTGCTGAACGCGATGGACACCAGCCGCCGCTACTACGGCAAGCTGGCCTACCGCTACGGCGGCTACCAGCCGCGGGTGCACGAGTACCCGAGCGCAGTGGCCGAGCTTCCCCAACCTGCCCGTGCGAGCGCCGCATCATGAACACACTGCGATCGGATGCCGCCGTCCATTCGCCTGGCAATTCACGGCTGCTGATGGGCACCAAGCGGGCCGTGGACGTGCTGCTGGCAGGCGGCTTCTTCCTTCTGCTGGGGTGGGCGTTCGCGCTGGTCTGGATCGGCGTGCTGCTGACTTCCGGCAAGCCCGGCATCTACAAGCAGCCGCGCTACGGCCGGGACGGGCGCGTCTTCAGCTTCTACAAGTTCCGCACCATGGTGCCCGATGCCGACGCCGTGCTGGAGCGCTACCTGCGCGGCAACGAGGCGGCCCGGCGGCAATGGGAGATGTACCAGAAGCTGGACCGTGATCCGCGCATCACGCGCTTCGGCGCGGTGCTGCGCAAGTACAGCCTGGACGAGCTGCCCCAGTTCTGGAACGTGCTCAAGGGCGACATGAGCGTGGTCGGCCCGAGGCCGTGCATGTTTGCCCAGAAGGAGCTGTACGGCGTCTATTGGAGCAGCTACTGCGCCGTGCGGCCCGGCATCACCGGGCTGTGGCAGGTGAGCGGGCGCAACGAGATCAGCTACCGGCGCCGCGCGGCGATGGATGCGGACTACGTCGCCACCCTCTCGATCCGCCAGGACATCGCAATTCTCCTGAAGACCTTTCTCGTGGTGGCCGGGGCACGCGGCTCGCGCTAGGCGCCACATCCCTCAACCCTCAACCTTTAACCGAAAGAACATATGCGTATCTACGTTGCTGGTCATCGCGGCATGGTGGGGCAGTCGCTCGTGAAGCGCCTGGGCAGCCTCGGGCACGAGGTCGTCACGCGCAGCCACGAGGAACTCGATCTGCTCGACCAGGAGGCCGTTCGCCGTTTCTTCGCCACCGAGCGCGTCGACCAGGTGTACCTGGCGGCAGCGAAGGTCGGCGGCATCCACGCCAACATGACCTATCCGGCGGAGTTCATCTACCAGAACCTGCTGATTGCCGCCAATGTCACGCACCAGGCCTTCCTTGCGAACGTCAAGCGCCTGCTGTTCCTCGGCTCCAGCTGCATCTATCCACGGATCACCGAGCAGCCGATCCGCGAGGACGCGCTGCTGGGCGGCCAGCTCGAGCCCACCAACGAGCCCTATGCCATCGCCAAGATCGCCGGCATCAAGCTGTGCGAGAGCTACAACCGCCAGTACGGCGCCTCGCACGGCATCGACTACCGCAGCGTGATGCCGTGCAACCTGTACGGCCCCGGCGACAACTACCACGCCGAGAACAGCCACGTGGTGCCGGCGCTGATCCGGCGCTTCCACCTTGCCAAGACCACCAATGCGCCCGAGGTGCTGATCTGGGGCACGGGCCAGGCCAGGCGCGAGTTCCTCTACGTGGACGACATGGCCGAAGGCTGCACCACCGTGATGGGCCTGAGCCGCGCGGGCTACGAGCAGCACACCACGCCGATGTGCGCCCACATCAACCTGGGCATGGGCGAGGACCAGACGATCGCCGAGCTGGCGCGGCTGGTCGGCGAGGTCGTGGGCTACCGGGGCCGCATCCGCTTCGATCCCTCGCGGCCGGACGGCGCGCCCAGAAAGCTGCTCGACGTGTCGTGCGCCGCCGCCATCGGATGGCACCCCACGGTGTCGCTGGCCGAGGGCTTGCAGCGCACCTATGCGGACTACCAGAAGTCGCTGCAGCCCGCCGCGCAGGAACTGGCGCACGCCTGAGCCCGCGCCGGCTCCCCACGCAACAACAAACAAGCACAAGGCCTCCCATGAGAGCGCTCTCCTTCTGGTCGGGCATCGCCATCGCCTTCCTGTGCGGCCTGCTCGAGCCGGCCTGGGGCTATGCGGCGGTGTGCGCGCTGTCGCTGGTCCAGCTGTCGATGCTCCGCACGCCGGGGGCCAGCGTCTTCCTGCTGATCCACTACGCCACGATCCTGACCTACTTCTCGGTGGCACCGGCGATGCAGATCGCCGCCGACGTCTCGTTCTGGGACACGGGGGTGATCGGCCCGGTGGCGCACATGCAGGCGCTCACGCTGCTGCTGCTGTACATGGCGGGTGTCGAAGCAGCCCGGCTGGGCCTGCCTGACGCAACGGCACCGGCGCCGGCGCGCGCGCGCGCGGCGGCGCCCGAGCTGCCGGTGGCCGGCGTGGCCCACCCGGCGCTGCTGCTGCTGAGCGGCGCGGTCTCGGCCTTCGGCTCGCTGTTCATCCGCCCCGACCTGAACTTCATCGCGCGCGGCATGCCGGGGACCGAGGAAAACCTGCCGGTCGACTACATCGTCTATTCGACGCTGCCCAAGCTGATCGTGCTGGTCTGCTTCGTGGCGCTGGCGATCCATGCCATGCGCCGCGGCACGCTCTGGGCGTGGTGCGCCGCGGGCCTTTCGCTGGCAATGGCTGCCTTCGCCGCGAACCCGGTCAACACGGCGCGCCAGGTCCTGCTGATCGGCCTGCTGCCTCTTTTCATCCATATCTTCGGCCGGGGCCGGCGCTGGATGCTGGCCCTGCTGATCTTCGGCGCCATCGCCGGGCTGGGCCCGGTGCTCAACCTGGTGTCGCGCGGCAGCTTCTGGGGCGAGACGCTCGCCACCTTTCCCTTCAGCCCGGACTTCGACGCGATGTACGTCGTGGCCGGAATC
>NZ_JBFTPJ010000357.1:0-5387 GCF_056398445.1 Variovorax sp. 01T439_2 | reverse complement strand
GCTGCGGCCCGAGGTTCTTGACCACGACTTCCTGGTTGCCCAGCACTTCGTCCACATGCAGGCCCACCCGCTGCGCCGCGCTTCGCACGATCACGACGGTGTTGTTCCGGCTCGTGGGGTGCTCGCTGCGCGCGGAGGCCTGCAGCAATGCGCCGGCCCAGTAGAAAGGCACCTGCTCGCTGCCGAACGGATGGCTGTTGTGCAGGTAGGCGGCCTCGAGCTCGGTGCTGCTCACGCGCTGCACCAGCTCGACCAGGTTGGACGGCACGCCGATCGACACCTCGCCGGCGCGCAGCATCACCACGTGCGTCACCGCGGTGGTGAGCGGCAGCACCAGCTTGAAGGTGGTGCCCTGGCCGGCCGTGCTGTGCGTTTCGATGCGGCCGCCGAGCGCCGCGATCTGCGCGCGCACCACGTCCATGCCGATGCCGCGGCCGGCCAGTTCGGACACCTGTCCGGCGGTCGAGAAGCCGGGCTTGAAGATCAGCTCGGTGGCTTCCTCGGGCGAGAGTTCCTGGCCGGGCGCGAGCAGGCCGAGCGTGCGGGCGCGCTCGGCGATGCGGCCATGGTCGAGGCCGGCGCCGTCGTCGCGGAAGCTCACCGAGACGTCGTTGCCCTCCTGGTGCAGGTCGATCACGATCAGGCCGTTGGCGTCCTTGCCGGCCTTTTCGCGCGCGGCCGGTTCCTCGATGCCGTGCGCCACGCAGTTGCGCAGCAGGTGCTCGAAGGCGGGCGTCATGCGGTCGAGCACGCCGCGGTCCATTTCGATGGAGCCGCCGACGATGTCCAGGCGCACCTGCTTGCCGGTGTCCTTGGAGGCCTGGCGCACCACGCGGTAGAGGCGGTCGGAGATGCCCTCGAACTCCACCATGCGCGTGCGCAGCAGGCCGCGCTGCAGTTCGCGCGTCTGGCGCGCCTGCACGCTGAGGTCGTCTTCCGTGGCCTGCACCGTCTTTTGCAGCGTGCGCTGCACGGTGGCCACGTCGTTCACCGACTCGGCCATCATGCGCGTGAGTTCCTGCACGCGGGTGAAGCGGTCGAACTCCAGCGGGTCGAAGCTCTGCTGCGAATCCTTGGCCTGGGCCAGGCGCGACTGCATCTGGCTTTCGGCCTGCACCTCGATGTCGCGCAACTGCTGGCGCAGGCGGTCGAGGTTGCCCGTGAGGTCGGTGAGCGAACCGCGCAGCTGGCCGAGCTCGGCCTCCAGGCGCGAACGCGTGATGATGACCTCGCCGGTCTGCGCCACCAGGCGGTCGAGCAGCTGGGTGCGGATGCGCACGGCCTGGCTCGACACCGCGCGCAGCGGCGCCAGCAGCGCGTGGGCCGGACGCGGCAGCAGCGATGGCGCGGCGGCGGCTTCCGCGTCCGCGCCGGCGCTTTCGTCGCCGGCAACCAGTGTCTCGTCGTTGGCGGACACGCCCGTTTCGGCGGGAACCTGCACCAGCTGCACGCTTGGCGAAGTCACCGAGGYCGTCGCCACCAGCTGGGCCACTTCGGCCTGGGTCGCATCGTCCGCGGCGCRCAGGGCGTCGAAGGTGGCCTGCAGCGCATCGAGGCGCGTGAGCAGCTTCTCGATCTCGGCCCGGTCGGCGCCGCCCTGGGTGCCCAGCACCTCGATCTCGGACTCCATGCGGTGCGCGCGCTCGCCCAGGCGCATGGCGCCGGCCAGCCGGGCGCTGCCCTTGAGCGTGTGCAGCGTGCGCAGCACCGAGGCGCGCGGCGCGCTGTCGTCGGGGTGGTGCGCCCATTGGCGCAGCGCCTGGCCCAGCTGGGGCAGCAGTTCCGCCGCTTCTTCCTCGAAGATGGGGAACAGGTCGACGTCGACCGCGTCGACCATGTCGATCGCGTCTTCGGAATCGTCCAGCGCCACGTCGGCCACGTTGCCCTGCGCCACCAGATGCTGGTGCGGGCGGGTCTCGACGCGCGCGGCGGCCTCGGCCGGCATGGGTGCGGCGGCAATGTCGCGCAGCGCCTGCAGCGTTCCCTCGGACGGCTCGCGCAGGAAGCCGACGGCAAACTGGTGCAGCAGGCGGCGCAGTTCGTCGGCCGCGGCCACCAGCACCACGCCCTGTTCGCGCGAGCCGCTGCCCTGCATCTGCAGATGCTGCAGCGCGGCTTCGAGCAGGCGCGCCATGCCCGAGAGGCTGTGGAAGCCGACCGTGGCCGAACTGCCGGCCAGCGAATGCGCGAGCGCAATGGTCGAGTCGGACAGCCGCTCGTGCGATYCGAGCGCCCACTCGCCCACTTCGGTGGCGAGCTGCCGGGACCACTCGTCGGCCTCGTTGAGGTAGACGTTGTAGAGCGCAATGCCGATGCGCAGCGGCCCGATGACCTTGACCTGGTCTTCGGCACCGGAGGCGGCGGCGGCTTCGGCGGTTTCTTCTTCGGCTTCGACCGGCGGGGCGATTTCTTCGGCGGCGACGGGCGCAGCTTCCGCGACCTGCGGTGCTTCGTCGGCGGCAACAACGGCGGGTTCTTCAGGCTCCAGCAGCAGGGCCGGTGCGGCCACGGGTTCTTCGGCGGGCACCACTGCTGCGGGCTCTTCCGCCTTCACCGGCATCGGTGCGGGCTCCTCGGCAACTGCCGCGGGCTCGTCCGCCTTCGCCGGCACGATCTCGGTCGCCCAGTCGAGGTCGGGCAGCCCCTCCAGGGCCGGCGATTCGGGCGCATCGGCGGCCGGTGCCGGTTCGACGGCGGGTTCCGCCGTGAAGCGGGCGATCGACTGGACCGGTGCCTGCGCTTTCGCGGGCGCAAGAAAATCGAAGTCGGCGCTGTGGTCGAAGGCCTCGAGCGCGTCGCCATCCGGCAGCGGCCGGGATTCGAAGTCGAGGAAATCGGTGGAAGCAAAGTCGTCGTCGGCTTCGGGCTTTGCAGCGGCCGGCGGCGTTTGCGGCGGCAGTTCGAATTGCGCGGCGGGTGCTGTTTCAACCGGCGCTGCGGGGGAAAGCGACAGGTCGGGCAGCTCCGGGAGCTCCAGCGGCTGCGCGAGTTCCGGTGCGGGAGCAGCCGGCGGCGGCTCCGCGGCAATGTGGCGCGCGGCCACGGCCAACGCGTCGGCATCGGCGACCCACGTGGGGGCGGTGGGCACGGGTTCGCCCGCCAGCAGGGCATTGGCCACGCGGCTGAAATGCGCCGACTGCCAGCCGTGCTGGGCACCGGACGCAATGGCTTCGACCCACTGGCCGAATTCCTCGAGCGCCTTGCGGGTGCCGGTGAGCAGGTCGGGCGTGGCGTCGCGCTGGTCGGCCAGCCAGGTGTTGAGCACCTGTTCGAAGGACCAGGCGGCATCGCCGAAGTCGGTCAGGCCGACCATGCGCGAGCTGCCCTTGAGCGTGTGGAACGCGCGCCGCAGGATGGTGAGTTCCTCGGTGTCGTCGGGGTGGCCGCCGAGCTCCTCGATGGCGGCCAGGCCGTTCTGCACCACCTCGCGGGCTTCGTCCAGGAAGATGTTCTGCAGGTCGTCTTCTTCGAGCTCCGTCACCTCGGTATCGGGCAGGGCCGCGGGACCGGCGATCTTGTGGGTCCAGCTGTCGGCCTTGCTGCTGAATTCCTCGATGGGCGAGACCTTCGCCTTGCGGTTGGGCGTGGCGAGCGCGGCGAGCTTCGATGCGATCTGGGCATCGACCTCCTCGATGCTGAGCACCGCTTCGGCAGCTGCGGGCGCTGCAGCGCCGGGGGTCGCGGCCTCCGCGGCCCCATCGGCGGCCTGGCGGCCCATCAGCGGCTTGAGTTCGCCGGCATCGGCGTCGAACACGAACAGGCGCTTGGCGAGCGTCGGCTGGTAGCCCAGCATGTCGATCAGGAAGCCGAGCGCGCCCAGGTTGTTGCCGAGCGCATCGAAGCTGTGCATCTCCTCGATTGGCGAGGCATTGCCCACCAGCATCTGCTCGACGTCGTCGCGCATGCGCTGGACGGTGCTGGCGGCCTGGTCGAGCCCCAGCACCGAGAACACGCCGCGCATCTGCAGCAGCTGGCTCGGCACGGTGCGCAGCAAGGCCTTCTCGGCCGGGCGGCGGAAATACTGGTCGAGCGATTTCTCGAGCTCGCTCAGGTGGCTGCGCAGTTCGTCGACCACGGTGCCCATGGTCTGGCGGTCGCTCACGCGCCGGTACAGGTCCTCCATCCAGGGCTCGAGCGGTTCCGAATGCCCGCCTGCGCGCACGCGCTCGATGCGGCCGGCCAGCTGCAGGGTGCGGGAGGTGAGCTGCGGATCGCTCGGGTCCAGGTCTTCGAGCGCGGCTTCCAGGTAGAGCACCGAGGTGGCGACTTCCATCGCCAGCTCGGTATCGGGCGGCTGGCTGGAGCGCACCGAGGCGTCGACCGCATGGGTGAGCGCCTCCACCATCGGCGAGATGGGCGGATGGAGCTTCTGCAGCGATTCGCCCAGCTGCGCGAAGGTGTCGGCCACCTGGCGCGTGCGGGTGATGTCGCCGCCCGAGAGCGCCGACCACATTTCCTTGGCGGTTTCGATGCGCTTGCGCGCCTGCGCCAGCACCAGCGGGTCGTAGCGGCCGAACTGCTCGACCGTGTAGTCGACCTGGCGCTCGCCGGCCACGCCCCAGGCGGTGCGAACGGTGCGCAGGGTGGCGGCCTCGTCCTGCGCGCCGGGCACGGCCTGGGCGCAGAAGAACAGCAGGTCCTGGCCCAGGCGGTCGGACACCGCGCTGTCGCCGCGCGCCAGGGTGGCGTACTGCAGCAGCACGCGCGAAGCGGCGCGCTTCACATACGAATCGGCGGGAATCAGCCCGAGCGCCAGGGCCTCGAAGAAGCCGGCGGCCAGGGTCCAGAAGCTGGCAACGCGGGGCAGCAGCGCACCGCGCCCGAGCCCCAGGCACAGCGCATGCAGCCGCCGCGCGGCCTGCGGGTCGCCGGTCTTGACCAGCTGCAGCACCTCGCGGTCGAGCCGCGAACGCACGGCCGGGTCATAGCTGACGGCAGCCTGGGTCAGCGCGGGCCGCACTTCGACCCAGCGCCAGGCCGTGCTCCACAGGTCCGCCGGATGCACGCGCTCGTTGCCGACCAGTTCGAGCACGTCGCGGTATTGCGGGAACAGCGCCACCGAGGACACGGCCTTGCCGGCCAGGAGCGCGTTGAGGAAATCGGTGACGGCAAAGCCGGCGCGCTCGATCTTCTGGACCGCACTGTCGGTGCAGCGCTGCGGCTCGGCAATGAAGCCCTGCACCGCGAACTCGATGGCGCCGAGCACCAGCGCCGGTGCGGTGTTGCCCACCATCTGCAGCGCGCCCACGGATTGGTGCAGCTGCTGGCGGGCCATCTGCAGCGGGCCGCTTTCGAGCTCCGAGGCATTGCCCACGTCGCGCACGAAGCGCCGCAGCGACTTGCCGACGCTGTCGAGGGATTTCTGGATTTCTCCCAGARCCCAGGCC
>NZ_JBFTPJ010000356.1:0-5430 GCF_056398445.1 Variovorax sp. 01T439_2 | reverse complement strand
GCCGTGCACGATGAGCTCGTGCATCAGTGCCAGGGCCAGCGCGGCGTCGGTGCCGGGCAGCAGGGYGATGTGCTCGTCGCACTTGTCGGCGGTTTCGGTCTTGCGCGGGTCGATGCACACCAGCCGCGCACCAGCGCGCCGGGCGGCCTGGGCGTGGCGCCAGAAATGCAGGTTGCTGGCAATGGAGTTGCTGCCCCAGATCAGGATCAGCTTCGCCTCGGCGAAGAACTCGATCCGCATGCCGGCCTTGGCGCCCAGGGTATGGACCATGGCCTCGCCGCCGGCCATGGAGCAGATCGTGCGGTCCAGCAGCGTGGCGCCCAGTTTGTGGAAAAAACGCCGATCCATCGACTCGCCCTGCACCAGGCCCATCGTGCCGGCGTAACTGTAAGGCACAATTGTGTCCGGATCTGTCTGTAATGCACGGAGATGCGCGGCGATGTCGTCAAGAGCGGCGTCCCAGCTGACGGGTTCGAACTGGCCGCTGCCCTTGGGACCGGTCCGCCGAAGCGGCTGGACGAGCCTTTCGGCATGGTCGTTGCGTTCGATGTAGCGCGAAACCTTGGTGCAGAGAACGCCAGCGGTGTGCGAGTGGGCCGGATTGCCCTGCAGCTTCACGGCCACGCCGTCCTTGACGGTGGTGACCAGGGCGCAGGTGTCCGGACAGTCGTGCGGACAGGCGCCCAGGACCGTGGAAGTGTTGGTGGGGAGAACAGCAGTTGTAGAGACCGGGGCATCGACCATCCGGCAAGTCTAAAGTTTTCCAGGCAGAGGCGCGGCAAGGCGCAAAGGAGGTTTCACATGATCAATCGCAGACATTTTTCCCTGGGCGCCGGCGCGGCCGCGCTCGGCGGCTTCCAGTTGGCGCGGGCGCAGGGCGACGTGCCGCTGGTGCTGGGCCAATCGGCACCGTTCACCGGCCCGGCCGCGCAATTGGGCATCCAGTTCCACCAGGGCGCCAAGCTGTTCCTGGACCAGTACAACGCCCAGGCCGGCCGGCGCAACGTGGTCATCAAGAACCTGGACGACGGCTACGAGCCCGACCGCTGCGCCGCCAACACGCAAAAGCTGATCGAAGAAGACGTGTTCGCGCTCTTCGGCTACATCGGCACGCCCACCAGCATGGCGGCGCTGCCGCTCGCGGTGAAGGAGAAGGTGCCTTTCATCGCGCCCTTCACCGGCGCGATGTCGCTGCGCGAACCCTTCCACAGGAACGTGTTCCACCTGCGCGCCTCGTACAACGACGAGACCGCGCTGATCGTGAAGCAGCTCACGCACCTGGGCCTGAAGAAGATCGCGGTCTTCTACCAGAACGACGCCTACGGCAAGGCGGGCCTGGACGGCGTCACGCTCGCGCTGTCGCAGCAGGAGCTCAAGCCGGTGGCGCTGGCCACGGTGGAGCGCAATTCGGTCGATGTGGCCGCGGCGGTGAAGAGCATCACGGCGGCGCGGCCCGACGCGGTGGTCCAGGTGGGCGCCTACAAGGCCTGCGCGGCCTTCATCCGCCAGGCGCGCAAGGCGGGCTACGGCGGCACCTTCTTCAACGTGTCCTTCGTGGGCACCCAGGCGCTGGCCGACGAACTCGGCAAGGAGGGCGCGGGCGTGATGGTGACGCAGGTGGTGCCTTCGCCCTACAACGCGGCCAATGCGATCACGCGCGAATTCAGCGAGACGGTGAAGAAGGCCGGCGCCGGCGCGAGCGCCAATTTCTCGAGCCTGGAAGGCTACCTTGCCGCCAAGGTGCTGACCGAGGGCCTGCGCCGCGCGCCGGGCAAGGCCTCGCGCGACGGCCTCATCACTGGCCTCGAAAGCATCGACCGGCAGCAGTTCGGCGGTTTCGAGGTGTCGTTCTCGGCCAAGAACCACGTGGCATCGAAGTTCGTCGAGCTGTCGATGCTGACCGGGGACGGGCGGGTCCGGACCTAGCTGCAGAGGCCGTCCACGGCCTGGAACATCGCCTGCCTGGCCTGGCTCACGACCTGGCCGCGCCAGGCGTCGGTGTCGGTATAGAAGGCCTCGAGCATGCGCGCGCGGATGCCGGCGGCCAGGTCGGCCGGCGCCTCGGGGTGCTTGTGCAGCCAGTGGTCGGCGCGCAGCGCGGCCAGCACTTCGAGCATGGGCAGCGTGCCGTATTCGAGCGCGATGCCGGTGTATTCGGCCTGCGGGCACTCCTGGTGCGCGGTGTCCCACATCAGGCCGCGCAGCAGCGCCGCGCTCGATGAACCGTCGTAGATCGACGTGACGGGCGCCGCGGGCGTGCCCCACCAGGCATTGGCGCGCGCGTAGGCGACCTTGTCGTCGCGGCCGGCGAAGATGCGCTCGCCCAGGCCATTGGGCCCGAGCCCCGTGTGCAGGTCGATCCAGGCCAGCCGGCGCGCGCTGGCGGCATGCCGGCGCAGCACGCCGCGCAAGGTCTTGTTGCTCCAGGCCGGCGCCTTGCCGCCGAAGAACAGGCCGTCCTCGAACTGGTACTGCCCGCTGGTGACGGCCGCCTGGTAGGCCTCGGCGCCATGCTTGGCTATCCATTTCTCGATGGCGGCCTCGTTCTCGGGCGTGGGCGGCCAGCTCTCGGGCACCAGCAGCGGATGCAGCTTGGCGTAGGGCTCGTTGGCCGGCAGCGGCTTCGAGAAATCGACGAAGTTGCGGTTCAGGTCGACCTTCTCCTGCGTGACGCGCCGGCCGTACGAAAAGCCGTGCGGATTGAGCGCATGCACGTAGAGCACCGCCACGCCCTGCGCCCTGGCCTTCTCGCGCCATTCGGCGTCGTGCAGCGCGAACACCTGCACGCCGCTGCCGCAGTGGCCCTCCACGCCGTGGCAGCCGCTGGAGACGATCAGCAGGCGCTCGGCGTCCGCGGCGCCGTCGAGCGCCACGTCCATCGAGAGCTCCTCGCCGTCCCGCCCCTTGCCCGGATGCGCATGCGGCAGGGCCGCGAGGCCCGCGCTCACGCAGGCCTGCAGGAACTTCTGGCGGGCCTGGGCATAGCGCGGCGAAAACGCCTCGCCGATGCCGATCAAGGCGCGGCTCCCCCGGGCTTGCCGAGGAACTGCTCGGCCAGCTGCACCCAGCAGGTGGCGCCCAGCGGAATGAGCTCGTCGTTGAAGTCGTAGCTCGCGTTGTGCAGCGTGCAGGGCCCTTCGCCGTGGTGCACGTCGCGGTGCGTGCCGTCGCCGTTGCCGATGAAGGCATAGGCGCCGGGCTTGGCCTGCAGCATGAAGGCGAAGTCTTCGGAGGTCATGGCCGCTTCCTGCMGCAGCACGTTCTCGGGGCCGACGATCCCGCCCATCACGCGGCGCGCGAAGTTGGCCTCGGCCTCGGTGTTGATGGTGGGCGGGTAGTAGCGCTCGAAGCGGAAGTCGCACGTGGCATCGTGCGCGGCGCAGATGTGCTCGGCGATCTGGCGCATGCGCGACTCGATCATGTCGAGCACCTCGATCGAGAAGGTGCGCACCGTGCCCGTCAGCTCGCAGTTGTCGGGGATCACGTTGTTGGTTTCGCCGGCATGGATGGTGGTGACCGAGATCACGGCCGAGTCGGTCGGCTTCATCTTGCGCGTGAGGATGGTCTGGAAGGCCTGCACGATCTCGCAGGCGATCGGCACCGGGTCGATGCCGGTCTGCGGCAGCGCGGCATGTCCGCCCTTGCCGATCACGTTGACGTAGAACTTGTTGCCCGACGCCATCACCGGCCCCGGGCTCACCGCGAACTGGCCGGCCTTCATGCCGGGCCAGTTGTGCATGCCGAAGACGGCGTCCATCGGGAACTGCTCGAACAGCCCCTCCTTGATCATCTCGCGCGCGCCGCCGCCGCCCTCTTCGGCCGGCTGGAAGATCAGGTAGACGGTGCCGTCGAAATTGCGGTTCTTCGCAAGATGCTGCGCGGCCGCGAGCAGCATGGCCGTGTGGCCGTCGTGCCCGCAGGCGTGCATCTTGCCGTGGTGCTTGCTGGCATGCGCGAAGGTGTTGAGCTCGGTGACGGGCAGCGCGTCCATGTCGGCGCGCAGGCCCACGGCGCGAGTGCTGGTGCCGTTCTTGACGATGCCCACCACGCCGGTGGTGCCCAGGCCCCGGTGGATGGGAATGCCCCATTCGGTGAGCTTGCCTGCCACCACGTCGGCGGTGCGGACTTCTTCGAAGCAGAGTTCGGGATGGGCGTGGAGGTCACGCCGCACGGCGGCGATGCCGGCCGCCTGCGTGACGAGCGAGTCGATGAGTTTCATGGAGCACAGTCTAGGCTTTGCGGAAACCTCCGCAAAGACCGTGCCGGGCAAACCCCCAGGTCGCGCTCAGCGCCCCATGCTCTTCAGGTAGTCGGCGCGCGCGGCGATCGCGGTGTCGGTGAAGTCGGTGAACACGCCGTCCACGCCCAGCTTGTAGTAGACCGCGTACTCGTTCCTGCCGTCCTTGTTGTAGTCGGCCGCGAGCCGGCGCGATTCGTTGCGGAAGGTGAACGGGTGCACGAAGAGGCCGGCCTTGTGCGCATCGGCAATCAGCGTGGTGGGCGAGACCGAGGTGGCGTCGGCGTCGTTGATCTTGCCGTCCTTGTTGACGTCCAGCGGCTTGCCGTCGGCGCCGATGCTGCCCTTGATGCTCACGATGTAGCGCTTCCACGGGCCGATGCCGTCGGCATAGGTCTTGATCTCGGCCAGGCCCGCGGGCGTGACCATGGCGTCGAAGTTGCGCTTGTCGCCGGCCTTGGTCCAGTCGTAGGGGCGGTCGCTCGGCACGGCGAAGGTGACGGCGCCGGTCTTCAGGTCGACGCTGTCGCCGTCGATCAGCTGGATGAGCCGGGTGTTCAGGCCCTTGGCCTTCATGTACTTGAGGCTTCCGGGCTCGAAGGACTGCACGTAGATGGGCGCGGTCTTGCTGTTCCAGCCGGCGGCGTTGATGGCGGCGATCACCTTGTCTTCCAGCGGCAGCCCCAGCTCGCGGAAGTAGGTCGGGTTCTTGGTCTCGGGGTAGATCGCGATGGTGCGGCCGGCTTCCTTCGACTTGGCCTTGGCAAAGTCGATGATCTCCTGGAAGGTGGGGATCTTGAACTTGCCGTTGAATTCCTGCGGGCGCTCGGGGTCGGTGGAGATGCCGCCCAGCGTCTTGATCTCGGCCAGCGTGAAGTCGTTGCTGAACCAGCCGGTCTGGGTTTCGCCGTCGACCTTGATGGTCTTCTTGCGCGAGGCGAAGCGCGGATGTTTGGCCACGTCGGTGCTGATGGCCAGGTTGGGGTCGTGGCGGGCAATGAGCACGCCGTCCTTGGTGGAGACCAGGTCCATCTCGATCACGTCGGCACCCAGTTCGATGGCGCGCGCATAGGCTTCGAGCGTTTCTTCGGGCAGGTAGCCCGAGGCGCCGCGGTGCGCAATGACCAGCGGCGGGTTGCCGTCGAGCGTGAGCAGCCTGGGGGCGGGACCGGTGGTGCTGCAGGCCGCCAGGC
>NZ_JBFTPJ010000355.1:0-5434 GCF_056398445.1 Variovorax sp. 01T439_2 | reverse complement strand
GGGCGTGGGCGGGGAGATCCTTGAATGCCATCGAAAACCTGGGTGAAACCTTGAAAGAGCGGGTGGAAGCCCCCGTTCCTTAAAATGCAGTCCAGTTTATCGGGACACCCACCTTGTCTTTGCCTACCTCCGCTGCACCCATGTCCCACGTTGTGACTTCCGGCTCGTTCCTGACCCTGCATTACCGGCTGGCCGGTCCGGCGGGCGACATCATCAACACCTTCGCCGACAAGCCCGCGACCCTGTCGCTGGGCACCGGCGAGCTCTCGCCCGCCATGGAGCAGCGGCTCATGGGCCTGGAAGAGGGCACCCACGCCACCTTCGAGCTGCCCGCCGGCGAGGCCTTCGGCGAGCGCAATCCCGAGATGCAGCAATGGGTGGCCCGCAAGCTGCTCGCGCAGATGGGCGACCCTGACGAGCAGTACGCGGTCGGCGACGTGGTGCAGTTCCCCACGCCCGATGGCGCGGGCAGCTATGCGGGCGCGGTGGTCGAATCGAACGAGACCGCGGTGCGCTTCGACTTCAACCATCCACTGGCCGGGCAGCCCGTGACCTTCGAGGTCCGGCTGATCGGTGTCCTATGAGCGGCCCGGCTGCAAGAACCGCAGGATCCCTGGCATGAACCCGAACATCGAGGAAGTGATCCTTGCCGAGCCGCGCGGCTTCTGCGCCGGCGTTGACCGCGCCATCGAGATCGTCGAGCGCGCCATTGCCAAGTTCGGCGCGCCGATCTACGTGCGCCACGAGATCGTGCACAACACCTACGTGGTCAACGAGCTCAAGGCCAAGGGCGCGATCTTCATCGAGGACCTGGCCGACGTGCCGCCCGGCGCCACGCTGGTGTTCAGTGCCCATGGCGTGAGCAAGGCGGTGCAGCAGGAGGCGCGCGACCGCGGCTTCGACGTCTTCGATGCCACCTGCCCGCTGGTGACCAAGGTGCACGTCGAGGTCGCCAAGCTCGCCAAGGAGGGCTACGAGTTCATCATGATCGGCCACAAGGGGCACCCCGAGGTCGAAGGCACCATGGGGCAGCTCTCCAGCGGCATCCACCTGGTGGAAGACGTGGAAGACGTGGCCAAGGTGGCACCTGCGCAGACCGAGAAGCTCGCCGTGGTCACGCAGACCACGCTCAGCGTGGACGACGCGGCCGAGATCGCGGCGGCCGTGCGTGCGCGCTTTCCGAAGGTGCGCGAGCCCAAGCAGCAGGACATCTGCTATGCCACGCAGAACCGCCAGGATGCGGTCAAGATCCTGAGCCCGCAGGTCGACCTGGTGATCGTGGTCGGCAGCCCCACCAGCTCCAACAGCAACCGGCTGCGCGAGCTGGCCGAGCGCCTGGGCACCGAAAGCTACATGGTCGATTCGGCCGACGAGCTCAAGCCCGAGTGGTTCGAGGGCAAGGGCCGGGTCGGCCTCACGGCCGGCGCTTCCGCTCCCGAGGTGCTGGTGCGCGAAGTGGTCGAGCGCGTGAGGGCGCTGGGCGCGGTGTCGGTCCGCAAGATGGACGGCATCGAGGAAACCATCAAGTTTCCGCTCCCCAAGGGCCTCAAGCTCGACGACATTCCCCCTCCTGGACACATCTCTTGAACAACGAAAACACCCACTGGCGCTCTGAAACCGAGAGCGCCTCCCGCAGGCTGCGCGAGCGCGCCGGCGGTTTCCTGCGCCAGACCCCGCTCTGGAAGCTGCCGTCCGCGGCCTTCGGCCTGGCGGCGCCGGGCGTCGAGGTGTGGCTCAAGCTCGAGCACATGCAGGTGAGCGGCAGCTTCAAGGCCCGCGGCATGATGAACCGCCTGCTGGCCAACGACATTCCCGAAAGCGGCGTGATCGTGGCCTCGGGCGGCAACGCGGGCATTGCCACCGCGGCGGCCGCCAAGGCGCTGGGCGTGCGCTGCCAGGTGTTCCTGCCGGGCGTCTCGCCCGAAGCCAAGCGCGCCCGCCTCCGGGCGCTCGGCGCCGAAGTGGTCGTGGTCGGGGAGCTCTATCCCGACGCGCTGGCGGCCTGCCTCGCGCGCCAGGAGGAAACCGGCGCCTTGCTCACGCATGCCTACGACCAGCCCGAAGTCGTGGCCGGCGCGGGCACGCTCGGCCAGGAGATCGAGGCAGAGGGCGGCCTGCCCGATTCCGTGCTCGTGAGCGTGGGCGGTGGCGGCCTGATCGGCGGCCTTGCCGGCTGGTTCGAAAAGCGCGCCCGCGTGGTGGCGCTCGAGCCCGAAAAGGCGCCCACGCTGTACCGCGCCCGCCAGGCCGGCGAGCCGGTCGATGTCGAGGTGGGCGGCATTGCCGCCGATTCGCTCGGCGCGCGCCGCATCGGCGCCATTTCCTGGGACATCACCCAGCAATACGTGCAGGACGCACTGCTCCTGTCCGACGAATCCATCCGCGCCGCGCAGCAGTGGCTGTGGAAGGAATTGAAGCTCGCCGTGGAGCCGGCTGCCGCGCTGCCGCTGGCGGCGCTGCAGACCGGTGCCTACGTGCCGCGCGAAGGCGAGAAGGTCTGCCTGATCGTCTGCGGGGCGAACGTCGACCCGGCCACCGTGGCCTGAGGCGGACAGCGAGGCGGCCGCCGCCGGGCCGCCCCAAGGCGAGCCGCGCCTCCCCCTCGGGGGGTGGCGAATTACACGCAGCGCAGCGAAGTGAAAAGCCGGGGGGCTCTATTTACTTCTCGCAATTGACCATCCACGGCACGCCGAACTTGTCCTTCAGCATGCCGAAACCGGCGGCCCAGAACTGGGGGCCGTACGGCATCGTGACCTCGCCGCCCGCGGCCAGCGCGTCGAAGAGCTTCTTTCCCTCGTCCACGCTGTTGCCCTGAACCGACAGCGAAAAGCCCTTGTGCCCCTCGAAGGGCATGCCGGGCGGCATGTCGGAGGCCATCAGCTGGTGGCCGCGGGCCTCCAGCGTGGCATGCATGATCTTGTCCTTGTACGCGGCCGGCGTTTCGGCGCCCATCGGGCTTTCGCCGAAGCTCATGCTGAAGACGACCTTGCCGCCCAGCGCCTTGGCATAGAAGGCCAGCGCCTCGGCCGCGTTGCCGTTGAATGTCAGATAGGCTTGCATCGCTTTTTCCCTTCGGTTGAGATTGCGGGAGCGCGATGCTACGCCCACCTAAAATCCCCCCATGCTTGACATCACTCTGCTCCGCAAAGACCTGGCCTCCGCTGTGGCCGGCCTCGAAAAACGCAAGAAGAACCAGCCCTACCTCGACGTGTCGGCGTTCACCGCGCTCGAGGCCGAGCGCAAGACGCTGCAAACCCGCACCGAGGAAATCCAGGCCCGGCGCAACACGCTGAACAAGCAGATCGGCCCGCTCAAGGCCAAGGGCGAGTCGGTCGATGCGCTGATGGCCGAAGTCAACGCGCTCAAGGCCGAGCAGGAATCGCAGTCCGCGCGGCTCGACCAGATCCAGCCCGAGCTGCAGGCGCTGCTGCTGGCCGTGCCCAACCTGCCGCACGCCAGCGTACCGGTCGGCGAGGACGAAGCCGGCAATGTCGAGATGCGCCGCTGGAGCCCGCAGGGCGGTGCCGGCGCCGATGCCGCGCCGCTGCCCTTTGCGGCCAAGGACCACGTCGACCTGGGCGCGCCGCTGGGGCTCGACTTCGAGATGGGCGCCAAGCTCGCGGGCTCGCGCTTCACCGTCATGAAGGGGCCGATCGCCCGGCTGCACCGCGCGCTCGCGCAGTTCATGCTCGACATCCAGACCGAGAAGCACGGCTATGCCGAGTGCTATGTGCCCTACATCGTCAACGCCGCCACGCTCAGCGGCACCGGCCAGCTGCCCAAGTTYGAAGGCGACCTGTTCGCCGCCAAGAAGGGCGGCCAGGAGGGCGAGCCCGCGCCCGACCATTCGGCGCTCTACCTCATCCCCACCAGCGAAGTGCCGCTCACCAACTTCGTGCGCGACGAGGTGGTGGCCGAATCGCAATTGCCAATCAAGCTCACGGCCCACACGCCATGCTTCCGCTCCGAAGCCGGCAGCGCGGGGCGCGACACGCGCGGCATGATCCGCCAGCACCAGTTCGACAAGGTCGAGATGGTGCAGATCGTCCATCCCGAAAAGAGCTACGACGCACTCGAGCAGATGACCGGCCACGCCGAGACCGTGCTGCAGGCGCTCGAACTGCCGTACCGTGTGGTGCTGCTGTGCACCGGCGACATGGGCTTTGGCGCCACCAAGACCTACGACCTCGAGGTGTGGCTGCCCGCGCAGAATACCTACCGCGAGATCAGCTCGGTCTCCAACTGCGAAGCCTTCCAGGCGCGCCGCCTGCAGGCGCGCTTCAAGAACGCACAGGGCAAGAACGAACTCGTCCACACGCTCAACGGCTCGGGCCTGGCGGTGGGCCGCACATTGGTCGCGGTGCTCGAAAACCACCAGAACGAGGACGGCTCGATCAACGTGCCCGCCGCGCTGCGGCCCTACCTCGGCGGACTGGAACTGTTGCGCGGCTGAACGAGCGGGCTTCAAAAGCCCGGTTTTGGTCTGCTATAATCGCAGGCTCGACAGCAYCGGAGAGGTGGCAGAGTGGTCGAATGTACCTGACTCGAAATCAGGCGTACTAGCGATAGTACCGAGGGTTCGAATCCCTCCCTCTCCTCCAAGAATGGCCCCGCAATGGGGCTATTTTTTTGCCCGTTGCACGGCCCGGCCATCCGCGCCGGCGAAACCGGAGCCTTTCGTTTCCCATACCTTCGCGTTTTTCGCGGCCGCTGTTCACGGCGTCCAGCCAAGCTTCGAAGCAACTGTATCGGGCCGTTAAGATCGCACCTCCCCATGCCCCCCGCATGCCGGGATTTTTCCTTGTAGTCCCGAATGAACAAGAGGCTCCGCGCCACATGGCCAATCCGTCGATCGCGAGCGTGACACCGGTCCCGGCTTCGGCCGACGAAGCTGAATCCTGGGTACGCGGCGAGCTGATCCGCAGCCTCATGCGCTCCGCGCGCGGGTCCTACATTGTTTCGGCGGCGCTCATGCCGGGGATGGTCGGCCTGAACTGGAGCTATGTGCCCCGATGGGAACTGCTGACCTGGCTTGCCGCGGGCCTCATTGCCACGGCTTGCCGGGCCTGGGGCGCCAGGGTCTATGCCGTGCGCTACGCCGGCCGGAGCGCGGCGGCGCAGCAGCAGTTCACCGAACGCTATGGCTTCATCTGGAGCACCAGCGCGGTGGTCTGGGGCCTGTCGATCCTGCTGTTCTTCGAGCGCACGCCGCAGGTCAACCAGTTCATGAGCTGGCTCATCGTGGCCGGCGTCGGCACCTTTCCGCTCAACGGGCTGGCGCTGCATCCGCCGCTGCTCAAGCGCTACGTCAACACGCTGTTCATCACGATGCTGGGGGCGGTTCTGATCCGGCTCGTGAGCATCAACCTCGTGGAGCCGCATTTCCAGTACGGCTTCCTGATGCCGATCCTGCCGATCCTGCACTGGTTCCTGC
>NZ_JBFTPJ010000354.1:0-5435 GCF_056398445.1 Variovorax sp. 01T439_2 | reverse complement strand
GCGCACCGTCTTGCGGATCGCCTTGGTCACCGACGCCGCATCGATCGTCTTGCGCTCGATGGCCTGCGGGTAGTACATGAGGCCCTTGGGCGCGAGCACGCCCTTGGCGAAGCGCGCTCGCGAAAGATCGGCGCTGGCGCAGCGCACCGGCTCCTCGAACACCGGGTCGCTGATCAGGTAGTCGTCGCCGTCCTTGCCGTACACCAGCAGGTTGTGCGCGTTGAAGTGGAAGCGCATGTTGGGCGGAAAGTACGGCAGCCAGTAGACCGAGGTCTGCAACCCCACGATCTGCCCGCCCGCGAGCAGCGCATCGAGGCGCTGCGCGCCGGCCTCGGCGCTGCGGAAGGTCTCGAAGCGAAAGCGCGCGGCCATCGGCGCCAGCAGGCCCTTGATGATGGCCTTGGGCGGCATGCGGTACGAGATGAGCGGCAGGCCCGAGAGCTTGATGAACGGCAGGTAGGCAAACGACAGTGCCGACGACAGGCCGAGTGCCATGCTCTCCGTCATGGGCACGCCGTGGTGGCGCATGAGGTTCGAGATGACGCCGCTTTCGCAATGCGCCGCTTGCTGGTGTTCGAATTTCACGGCAGGCCCTGCAAGGTGGAAACGGGAAGCCCCAGCGCCTCCGAATAGCGCGCCAGGTGTTTCTGGGGCAGCGCCGCGAAGTGCTTCGGCTTGAGGTGGCGCCGCACGCGCCATTGCCAGAAGCCGCTGGTCTGCGAGAGCAGCGCCACGTCCATGCGGCGCTCGTACATCCAGTATTCGAGCGGCGACGCAAGCCCGCGGGCCACGCGCCCCTTCGCTTCGCGGGCCTGCTCGACCAGCACGTCGACCGCATGGCTGGTGACGATTTCCTCCGCCTCCCAGCCGCGCGAGCGGGTGGTGACCACGCGGCCCTGCGCGTCGCGCGCGTACATGAGCTTGGCGTGGCCGTCGAGGGTGGCGTTGCCTTCTTGCGGAACAGCGTCGAGGTCCATGTCAGGCCTTCCGCCGGGCCGCCCCAAGGCAGGCCTGCGCCCCCCCGGGGGGCAGCGAATACACGAAGTGATGAGCGTGGGGGTTCATATCACACAGCTTCCAGGTAGATGAAGCCGCTCGAGAAGCGGCCGCTTTCGGGCACGAACATCAGCAGCTTGTGGCCGGGCTTGATGCGGCCCGAGCGGAACAGTTCGTCGAGCATGATGTAGGGCGACGCCGACCCGGTGTTGCCCTTGGTCGCAAGATTGCTGAACCAACGCTCGCGCGGAATGGCAAAGCCCATCTGCTCGAGGCAGCGGCTCACGGGTTCGACGAAATAGCCGGACGACAGGTGCGGCAGGAACCAGTCGACATCCGCCGCCTTCAGGCCGCGCTTCTCGACGATGGCCGCCAGCGGCTCGCCCAGCGTGGCGCGCACGATGTTCTCGTTGAGCAGGCGCACGTCCTGCTTGACGGCAAAGGTCGACTCGCGCCGCCAATCTTCGGGATCGGTGCGGGCCCAGCCGTCGAGCCCGCCTTCGGCGTTCTTGTCGGCGCCTGCATACATGCACACCGGCAGCTCGTGCGCGGCCGAAGACAGGTCGATCCATTCCACGCGCAGCGACAGCGGGCCGCGCGGCTCACGCTCGAGCAGCATCGCGCCGGCGCCGTCGGAAAGCATCCAGCGCAGGAAGTCCTTTTCGAAGGCGAGTTCGGGCCGCTCCTCGAGCGCCTGGAGCTTGTGTTCGAGCTCGGCTTCGAACCTGGAGCCGCGCATCACGGCCGAGGCCAGTTCCGAGCCGGTGGCCACCGCGCGCCGCGCATCGCCCGAGCGCACCGAGAGCCAGGCGTGCTTGAGCGCCGTGGTGCCCGCCAGGCAGATGCCCGCGCAAGCCACCACTTCGAGCCGCGGCCAGCCGAGCTCGCCGTGCACCATCACCGCGTGGTTGGGCATGAGCTGGTCGGGCAGCGAGGTGCCGGTGGCGAGGCAATCCACCGGGCCGATGTCGCCGAGCGCCCGGATGGCCTCGGCCGTGAGCTGCGCATTGCTCATGGCGAGCCGGCCGGTGGCCCGGTCGATCGCGTAGTGGCGCGACTGGATGCCGTTGCTGCGAAGGATCAGCCGCCGCGCGCGCGAGGCCTTGCCGCCGATGCGGCCGAGCACGTCTTCGATGTCTTCATTGCTGACCGGGGAAAAGGGCAGGAAGGCGGCGGTGCGGGTCAGGAAGACTTCAGTCGTCATAAAGGGGAGAACGGTCCGTGGCCGAGCCCGAAGGGCGTTCGAAGCACGCCGTCATTTTAGTCAGCCACCCCTTGAACAACGGCCGCAGCAGCACCTGCAGGCTCAAGCTCACCGGCACGACCGTGACAATGAGCACGAGCAGGAACACCACGTAGAGCAGCAGCAGCGGCTTGCGCTGCCAGGCGCCGGGCCGGCCCGCCGCCATGATCAGCTTGCCCCAGAGGAAAAAGCTGCGCGTGCCGGCCTTTTCGCTCACGAGAAGCCGCGCATCGGCCTGCACCGCGCCCAGGCCCGCGAGCAGCGGCTGCGATCCGCGCTCCCGGTCGCCGTGCAGCGCCTCGCGCAGCGCCCGGCCGAAACGGCCCGCGCCCTGGATCTGTGCGTCGCTCAGCCCCGCGTCGGGCATGCCCCAGAAACCGCGCTTGCGGCCCCAGATCAGCCAGGCCGGCGTGGTGAAGAAGGTGGCGAGCGTYGGGCCGGGATCGGTGAGCACCACGTTGTCGATGAGGCGCGCGCCCACCGCGTCGAGCAGGCCCTTGAGCTTCTCGTGGGCCAGCAGCCACATGTTGCGGCAGGCAATGACCGTGACCACCGGCTTGCCCGCGAGCAGGCGCCGGGCCAGCGGATGCTTGAGAAAGGCGACGACCGGCTGCGACGGCGCCAGGAACCACACCTGGTAGGGCAGGATGACCAGGTCGAACTGCTCGTCACCCGTGAGCGAGAGCGGCGCCAGCGGCGGCGGCTTCATGTGGGCCGACTCCGGGAACGCGTCGAAGAAGGCCAGGAAGGGCCAGGGGAACGGGRAATCCGCCAGCGGGCGCAGGGTTTCGACATGCACCGAAATCCCCGGATCGGCCCTGAGCGGCGCGACGATCTGCTCGGCGACGCTGCCGAGCTGGCCGGTCTGCGAATAGTGGATCACCAGGACACGCTTGATGCGCGCGGCGGGGCTGGAAATGCTTGAGTTCACGTGCTGGGGCAAGGCGGGGGCCGTCGAATGTAAGCCAACCGTAGCACTGGCGCATCTGCCATTGGTCATGCCGTCGCGTCGGCCCCACGAATGAGCAAAAAAAAGGCCGCACCCTTCGGCGCGGCCCTTCGTGGAACGCTGTTGTCTGCGGGAAAGCAGCCGCTCAGCGCACCTTGCCTTCCTTCCAGGCCGTCAGCAGCTTGTTGTAGTCGATGGTCTCGCCCTTGGGCTTCTCGTTGGCCAGCTTCTTCCAGGGCGCGTGGTCGTCGCTCAGGTACTTGGCCGGGTCGCCCTTCGGGTTGAGCTTGGGCGCGCACTTGGCCATGCCGGCGCGCTCGAGGCGGGCCATCACGTTGTCCATCTCGTCGGCCAGGTTGTCCATGGCCTTCTGCGGGGTCTTCTCGCCCGTGACGGCCTCGGCCACGTTCTTCCACCAGAGCTGCGCGAGCTTCGGGTAGTCGGGCACGTTGGTGCCGGTGGGCGTCCAGGCCACGCGCGCCGGGCTGCGGTAGAACTCGATCAGGCCGCCGTACTTGTTGGCGTTCTGGGTGAAGAAGTCCGAACGGATGTCGCTGTCGCGGATGAAGGTCAGGCCGGTGATCGACTTCTTCAGCGACGTGGTCTTGGCGGTGATGAACTGCGCGTAGAGCCAGGCCGCCGCCGTCTTGTTGGCGTCATGGCCCTTGAAGAAGGTCCACGAGCCCACGTCCTGGTAGCCGTTCTGCATGCCCTGCTTCCAGTACGGGCCGTTCGGGCCGGGGGCCATGCGCCACTTGGGCGAGCCGTCTTCGTTCACGACCGGCAGGCCCTTCTTGGTCATGTCGGCCGTGAAGGCCGTGTACCAGAAGATCTGCTGGGCGATCTGGCCCTGCGCCGGCACCGGGCCCGATTCGCCGAAGGTCATGCCCATGGCTTCCTTGGGCGCGTACTTCTTCATCCAGTCGATGTACTTGGTGAGCGCGTACACGGCAGCCGGCGAGTTGGTGGCGCCGCCGCGCGAGACGGCCGCGCCCGTGGGCGTGCACTTGTCCGCGGCCACGCGGATGCCCCATTCGTCGATCGGCATGCCGTTGGGAATGCCCTTGTCGGCGGCGCCCGCCATCGAGAGCCACGCATCGGTGAAGCGCCAGCCCAGCGACGGGTCCTTCTTGCCGTAGTCCATGTGGCCGTAGATCGGCTTGCCGTCGATGTTCTTCACGTCGACGCTGAAGAACTCGGCGATGTCCTCGTAGGCGCTCCAGTTGAGCGGCACGCCCAGGTCGTAGCCGTACTTGGCCTTGAACTTGTCCTGCAGGTCCTTGCGCGCGAACAGGTCGGCGCGGAACCAGTAGAGGTTGGCAAACTGCTGGTCGGGCAGCTGGTAGAGCTGGCCGTCGGGCGCGGTGGTGAAGCTGGTGCCGATGAAGTCCTTCAGGTCGAGGCCGGGGTTGGTGTACTCCTTGCCCGCACCGCCCATGTACTCGGTCAGCGACATGATCTTGCCGTAGCGGTAGTGCGTGCCGATCAGGTCGGAGTCGGACACCCAGCCGTCGTAGATCGACTTGCCCGACTGCATGGAGGTCTGCAGCTTCTCGACCACGTCGCCTTCCTGGATCAGGTCGTGCTTGACCTTGATGCCGGTGATTTCCTCGAAGGCCTTGGCCAGCGTCTTCGATTCGTACTCGTGGGTGGTCAGCGTTTCGGAGACGACGGACACCTCTTTCACGCCCTTGGCCTGAAGCTTCTTGGCGGCTTCGATGAACCATTTCATTTCTTCCATCTGCTTGTCCTTGGACAAGGTCGATGGCTGGAATTCGCTGTCGATCCATTTCTTGGCTTCGGCCTCGCCCGCCGATGCCGCACCGTGCGCGGCGAACATCGCCGCTGCCAGTGCCAATGCCGTGTAGCGCATCTTCATGAAAATTGTCTCCTCGGTTGGTGCTTCCCCGGTGTTGTGTCCGATCACGGCTCCGGGGAGGCGGAGAGCCGGAACGCTGTGTGGAAAAAAACGAAGCAGGCTATCTTCGGCCGCTCAGCCCTTGCGCATCACCAGCGCGAGCAGCCCCATCGACAGCACGAAGCTGATCCAGATCGAGGGCTCGGCTTCCAGGCTCATCCATTCCTGGAACTTGCCGGCCAGGCCGATGAAGACCAGGTTCAGGTAGGCCGCGGCCAGCAGCCCGATGAAGAGCCGGTCGCCGCGCGTGGTGGCAATCGGCAGCCAGCCGCGCCGCATGGTGGTGGGCGACTTGAACTCCCACACCGTCATGCCGACCAGCATGAGCG
>NZ_JBFTPJ010000353.1:0-5440 GCF_056398445.1 Variovorax sp. 01T439_2 | reverse complement strand
CGGCAAGGTCGAGCGCGAAGGACTGGGTGGCCTCGAACACCTCGTCGCGTTCCATGCGCACCGCCGCCAGGTCGTTGATGTCGAAGAAGCGCCGGTAGTTGATTTCGTCGGCCGCCACGCGCCAGTAGGCGAGCCGGAAGGCCTGCAGGTCGATGAGCCGGTGCAGCTGGTCGCGCGCCTCTTCCGACGCCAGGTTGAACTCCGCCACCGCGGCCAGCACGGCGCGCGCGAGCGACGGATGCGCCTCTGCCAGATGCGCGAGGCGGGCCTTGAACAGTTCCTTGTCGCGCACGCGCTCGGTGCATTCGGCGGGCGTCTGCGCACGGCGGCTGGGCAGGTGGCCGAAGGCGGCCGAGAGGCTGGCGAGCTGCGCTGCGAGCATCGGGTCCTTCAGGTGCGGCAATGCGCATGCAAGAACCACGGGATAGCTTTCGGGCGCCAGCGGAAACCGGTGGTCGAAGTAGCGCAGCGCGAAGCTGCCGTGCGCCGCTTCGAAGTGCAGCGCCAGCTCCCCGCTCGCGAGCACCTCGCCATAGTGCCCGCCAAGCACCGGCAGCAGCACCTTGCCGGCCAGCTCCTTGTTGAGCGGCTGCCAGTCGATGTCGAAGTGATGCGCGAAGAGCGAGGCCGGGCCGTTCTCCAGCACGTCCATCCACCAGGCGTTGTCGGCGCCGAGCACACCCATGTGGTTGGGCACCATGTCGAGCAGCTGCCCGAGGCCGTGCGCCTGCAGCGCCGCGACGAAGCGCGCAAAGCCTTCGGCGCCGCCGAGCTCGGGGTTGACCTCGGCATGGGCCACCACGTCGTAGCCGTGCGTGCTGCCCGCGCGGGCGCGCTGGATGGGCGAGCAATACACATGGCTCACGCCGAGCTGCGCGAGGTAGGGCAGCACGCGGATGGCATCGTCGAAGCCGAAGCCCTGGTGGAACTGCAGGCGGTAGGTGGCCCTCGGCACGCGCGCCTGCAGCAGCGTGGACGGCGCCGCTTCCGCGCGCAGGCTGCGGCGCGGGCGAATCGCGCGCAGGTGTTCCGTGAGCCCCTGCATCGCCGCGCCGGCCGCCAGCTCCTGCACGCTGGGCGCCAGCTTGCGCCGCCAGTTGGGATGCGTGTCGGTGGTGCCGGGCATGTTGGCCTGCTCCACCTCGCCGGCCACGTCCTCGAGCTGGAACACCATCAGCGCCGACGGCGCCGCGGCCAGGAACGCGTGGACCGCCTGCGTGATGCGCGGCGAAGGCACTGCGAGCGACAGCGCCTGCGCCGCCTCGTCGGCAGACAGCAGGCCCGCCTCGCGCACGGCCAGCATCAGCCGGATGCGTTCCTGCGCGCGGTCCAGCAGTTGCGCATCGAACAGCCGCGGATCGGGAAAAAGCCCGAGCGCCAGCCGCAACCGAAGATCGTGCCCCGACCACCAGCCCGCGAGGGTGGCGAGGTCGTGCGTGCTGATGGCCACCAGCGCGGCCGCCGGGTAGGCCGCAGGGGGCGTGAAGCCGCCGCCCTGCTGCTTCTCGAAATAGAGCAGCCGGTAGGAGAGCACGTCGGCGCGCGCGAGCGCTTCGCGCATCGCGTCCTCCACCGTGCCCAGGTCTTCGCCCACCACCATGCAGCCATGCCGATGGCTTTCGACCGCCACGATGGCCAGCATCTCCTCGACCGCGTAGCGCACGTAGGCGCCATCGTGCGGCGAGCGGCCCGGCGGAATCCAGAACAGGCGCATCAGCCCCATCACATGGTCGATGCGCAGCGCGCCGGCATGCCGCATGTTGGCGCGCAGCATCTGCACGAAGGGCTGGTAGTGGTGCGTGCGCAGGTGGTCGGGGCGCAGCGGCGGCAGGCCCCAGTTCTGCCCGGCCGGATTGAACTCGTCGGGCGGCGCGCCGATGCTCGCGCCGACCGCAAAGCAGTGGCGCGCGGCCCAGGCATCGGAACCGCCGCGGTCCACCGAGACGGCCAGGTCCAGGTAGAGCCCGATGCCCATGTCCAGCGCCTTGCAGCGTTCGCCCGCGCGCGCGAGCTGGCGCTCGGCCACCCATTGCAGGTACTGGTGGTATTGCAGCCGCTCGGCATGCTCGGCCGCAAAGGCCTGCACCTCGAGCGAATCTGCCTGCCGGTAGGCCTCGGGCCATGCGAGCCAGCCCCAGCACTGCGGATCGGCCGCGGCAAAGTGGGCCTGCAGCGTCTCGAACAAGGCGTGCTGGCGCAGCGGTTCGCCCTGCGCCGAGACAAAGGCCAGGAAGGCCTCGCCGCGTGCATCGGGAGCGCCGGCCGGCGAAAGATGCCGCGCGCGGAAGTGCTCGAACAGCAGCTCCAGCACTTCGAACTTGGCGGCGGCCACGCCGGCGTGGTCGACCAGCGGCGCGGCCCGCAGCGCCGCGAGCCGGCCCTGGAACCCGGGCGATTCGACGTGCCGGCGCGCGGCCTCGCAGGCGGCGAAATCGTCGACCGACTCGACGTCGATGTACAGCACGTTGATCCATTGCCGCGACGACGGGCTGTAAGGGCTGGCGCGCGGCGGATCGGTCGGGAACAGCGCATGCAGCGGGTTCAGGCCGATCAGGTCGGCGCCCTGCCCGGCCATGCGGTCGACGAGCGCTTCGAGGTCGCCGAAATCGCCGATGCCCCAGTTGCGCGCCGAGCGCAGCGCATTGAGCTGCAGCGCCGGCCCCCAGACGCGGCCGCCGTCCTGCACGGCGGGCGGGCGGTAGCAGCGGCCGGGCGAAGCGATGAGCATCGTTTCTCCGGGCAGGCCGTCGACCTGCAGCCAGTGATAGCCGGGCGCGAGCGGCTCGGCCAACTGCAGCGTGCAGCGGCCATGCGGCCAGGGCTGCGCATCGGCTTCGCCGTGGCGCACAAGCCCCTGCTCGTCGCGCAGCCGCCAGCGCAGGCTGCCTGAGCGCTGCGGCAGCTGCAGCGACCAGTGCGGTGCCTGCGCCTGCACCACCTGCACCGGCGGCATGGCGGGCGCTGAGGAAGCGTCGGCCTCTTCGCCGGTTGCGGCACCCGCCTGCACGCCGAACTCGGCCAGCAGCGCGGCCAGGTTCTCGGGCGACGCATGGCGCAGCGTTCCGAAGGCGTCGTGGTAGGTCGCAGAGATGCCGTAGTGCCGGCACAGGCGCTCCAGCACATCGTTGCTCCAATGACCCGGATCAGCCACCGGCCATGTCCTCCAGCGTGGCATGCACGGCGCCGCGCTCGAGTTGCAGGCCCGCCGCTGCGGCCACGGCGCCCCTGCTGAAGAGCACCGTGCCCGCAGGCGCGGCTGCTTCCACCGCAGGCTGCGCGCCAAGATTCGCAAGCAGATGAAGGCGCTTGCCCGAGAGCTTCCACTGAACCCGGATCAGCCCGTCTTCGCAGCCATGGCTTCCCGCGCCGTGCACGCCGGCCAGGTGCGGCACCAGCAGGCGATGGCGCGCGTCGAGCAATTGCTGCACCTCGCACAGTTGCGCGAAATGTGCCCGCGTGCCGCGCTCGCGCCAGCGCAGCTTCGAGGCCTGGAAGGTTTCGGCCGCGTTGGGATCGGGAATGCGCGCACGCGCGGCTTCGTCGGCAAAGGCGGCAAAGCGGCCGAACTCCGCGCGGCGCCCTTCGGCCACGGCCGAGGCCAGCTCGGGGCCGAAGTCGCAGAAGTACAGGAACGGCGAGGAGGCCGCGAACTCGTCGCCCATGAAGAACATGGGCACGTGTGGCGACAGCAGCACGCAGGCCAGCGCGGCGCGCACCAGCACCGGATCGCCCAGCGCATGGATGCGCTCGCCGAATGCGCGGTTGCCGACCTGGTCGTGGGTCTGCAGGTAGGACACGAAAGCGGTCGGCGGCAGCTGCGTGCTGGGTTCGCCGCGCGGCTCCCCGCCGCGAAAGGCCGAGGGCTGCCCCTGGTAGATGAAGCCTTCGGCCAGCGCACGCGCAAAGCGTGCCGCGGCGTCGTCGGCATAGTCGGCGTAGTAGCCATCGCGCTCGCCGGTGGCCAGCACATGGGCGGCGTGGTGCAGGTCGTCGTTCCATTGCGCGGTGCCCGCCACGGGCAGGCCGTTGCCGTCGCGCGCCAGCAGCGAAGCCTGGTTGGCGTCGTTCTCCAGCACCAGGTGCACCTGCCGCTCGCGCGCCGGGCCGGCGTTCAGCGCCTCGCGGATCTCCTGCACGATGTGCCTGGGCGAGGCATCGCGAATGGCATGGATCGCATCCATGCGCAGGCCGTCGAAGTGGAATTCTTCCACCCAGTACAGCGCGTTGTGGATGAAGAAGTCGCGCACGGTACGCGAGCCCGCTCCGTCGAAGTTGATGGCCGCGCCCCATGGCGTGTGCTGGGCCGCGTCGAAGAACTCGGGGCAGCAGGCGTGCAGGTAGTTGCCCTCCGGCCCGAAGTGGTTGTAGACCACGTCGAGCAGCACCATCAGCCCGAGCGCATGCGCGCTGTCGACGAGGGCCTTGAGCTCGTCAGGCGTGCCGTAGCTGGCGTCGGGCGCGAACTGCAGCACGCCGTCGTAGCCCCAGTTGCGCGCACCGGGAAAATCCGCGAGCGGCATGAGCTCGACCGCGGTAATGCCCAGTTCCGCCAGCTCGCCGAGCCGCTCGCGCGCGGCCCGGAAGGTGCCTTCCGCGGTGAAGGTGCCGACGTGCAGTTCGTAGACCACCGCTTCGTGCCAGGGCCGGCCGCGCCAGGCCATGTCGGTCCATTCGTAGAGCGCCGGATCGACCACCTGGCTCGGACCGTGCACGTCCTGCGGATTGAAGCGCGAGGCCGGATCGGGCATGGTGGTGCCGTCGGCCAGCCGGTAGGCATAGAGGTCGCCAGCGCGTGCATCGGCGAGCGTGAGGCGGTGCCAGCCGTCCGTGTCCTGCGCCATGGCGTGCAGGGCCTCCTTCGCGCCCGCCGGCGTGTGCACCAGCGTGACGCCATGCATGGACGGCGCCCACAGTGCAAAGTCCACGCCGCCATCGCCGCGCACCGTGGCGCCGAACGGCATGCGGTGAAAACGCTTCATGGCCGCACGTCCGGCCGGCTCAGCACCACCAGCGAGCGGCACTGCAGCGGATAGGCGGGCTCGGACCAGGCGGGCGCGAGCGCGGCCACGTCCTCGGTGGCGGGCGGCGGGGTGCCGCTGGCGGTGTCGAGCAGCAGCCGCCAGGCGCCGTAGGGAGCGGGCGGCAAGGTGAACGGGATCTCGTCGTGGTGCGCGTTGAACAGCACCAGAAAATCATCGTCGTGCAGCGCCTCGCCGCGCGGTCCGCGGTCGGCAATGCCGCCGCCGGACATGTACATCGCCAGGCAGCGCGCGTTGGCGTCGCTCCAGTCCTCGGGGCGCATCTCGGCGCCGTCGGGCCGCAGCCAGACCACGTCGGTCACGCTCTCGGCCTCCGAGGGCTTGCCGGCAAAGAAGCTGCGGCGCCGGAACGAGGGGTGGGCGCGCCTGAGCGCGATGGTGCGCTCCACGAAGGTGATCAG
>NZ_JBFTPJ010000352.1:0-5442 GCF_056398445.1 Variovorax sp. 01T439_2 | reverse complement strand
CGATGGACTGGCTGGTCTCGCCCAGGCGCCGCGCCACCAGGTCGGACGGCGGCAGCTGGCCCCAGCGGATCGCGATGTCGGCGCGCTCGTCCATCAGGTCGACGATGCGGTCGGTCAGCGCAATGTCCAGCGTGATCTGCGGATGCAGCTCGAGCAGGCGCGGCACCAGCGGCACCAGCTTGTGGTGCCCGAAGGACACGCTCGCGTTGATGCTCACGCGCCCGCGCGGCGCGGCACCCGCGGCGGCGCAGCGCTCGGCCTCGTCCATGTCGGCCAGCACGCGCGTGCTGCGCTCGTAGAAATGCAGGCCCTCGGGCGTGAGCTGCAGCTTGCGCGTGGAGCGGTACACCAGCTGGATGCCCAGCCGCAACTCGAGCCGCGCGACGAGCTTGCTCACCGCGGAAGGCGTCATGTCGAGCAGCCGCGCCGCCGCGGAAAACCCGCCGGATTCGACCACCTGCACAAAGGCTTCCATTTCGCCGGAGCGGTTGACGTCGATGCGCGGCATGGCGGATGTCCTTGTCTGTGACTTCAATTCACAAGTGCGTGTAGCAGCGGCATTCTAGTCATCAAGGCCGGATGCCCGCACAGTACAGGACATCATGCCAATCGCTCTACTCGCCCTTACCGCCGGTGCCTTCGGAATAGGCACCACCGAATTCGTCATCATGGGCCTGCTGATGCAGGTCTCGGCGGATCTGCACGTCTCCATCACGGCCGCCGGCCTGCTGATCTCGGGCTATGCGCTCGGGGTGGCCGTGGGCGCGCCGATCCTGACCATCGCCACCCGCAAGCTGCCGCGCAAGACCGTGCTGCTCGCGCTGATGGCGATCTTCACGCTCGGCAACCTGGCCTGCGCGCTCGCGCCCAGCTACGAACTGCTGATGGCCGCGCGCGTGGTCACCTCGCTCGCGCACGGCACCTTCTTCGGCGTGGGCTCGGTGGTGGCCACCGGACTCGTGGCGCCGGAACGGCGCGCCTCGGCCATCGCCATCATGTTCACCGGCCTCACGGCCGCCACGCTGCTGGGCGTGCCGGCCGGTGCCTGGCTCGGGCTGCAGTACGGCTGGCGCGCCACCTTCTGGGCGGTGACGCTGATCGGCGTGCTGGCCTTTGCGGTGCTCGCCGTGTTCGTGCCCCGCGTCAAGGGCGAAGCCAGGCCGGCGCCGCTGCGCGAGGAGCTCGCGGTGCTGGTGCGGCCGCAGGTGCTGCTCGGCCTGGCGATGACGGTGCTGGGCTACGCGGGCGTGTTCGTGGTGTTCACCTACATCCAGCCCTTGCTGACGCAGGTCACGGGCCTGTCCGAATCGGCGGTGTCGCCGATCCTGCTGGTGTTCGGCGGCGGCCTGGCCGTGGGCAACATCCTCGGCGGCAGGCTGGCCGACAGGTCGACCATGCCGGCCGTGCTCGGCACGCTGGTGGCGCTGGCCGCGGTGCTCGGCGCGATGCAGTTCACCATCGGAACACCGTTCACGGCGGTGGTGTTCGTGGGCCTGCTCGGCATCGCTTCGTTTGCCACCGTGGCGCCGATGCAGCTGCGCGTGCTCGAGAAGGCCTCGGGCGCGGGCCAGAACCTGGCGTCGAGCCTCAACATCGCGGCCTTCAACCTGGGCAATGCGCTCGGCGCCTGGGTGGGCGGCGTGGTCATCGACCATGGCCCGGGCCTGCGCGCGCTCGGCTGGGTGGCCGCGCTGCTCACGCTCGCCGGGCTGGCGATCGCGCTCTGGAGCCGCTCGCTCGACCGGCGCGAAGGCGGCAATGCCGGGGCGGCCGATTGCGCGTCGGCCCGGGCCTGAACTCTCCATTTTTTTTCAACGACCACAAAGACACGACATCATGGAACAACGCTTTCTCGGCCGCTCCGGCTTCAAGGTTCCCGCACTCGGCTTTGGCGCCGGCACTTTCGGCGGACAGGGCCCGCTCTTCAGCGCCTGGGGCAACACCGACGTGGAGGGCGCACGCAGCATCGTCGACCTGGCGCTGGACGCCGGCGTGACGCTGTTCGACACGGCCGACGTGTATTCGAACGGCGCGTCGGAATCGATCCTCGGCGCCGCGCTCAAGGGCCGGCGCGACAAGGCCATCATCTCGACCAAGCTCGCGCTGCGCGCCGGCGACGGGCCGAACGACGTCGGCGCCTCGCGCCACCACCTGATCGCCGCGACCGATGCCGCGCTCAAGCGCCTGGGCACCGACTACATCGACATCCTACAGCTGCACGCCTTCGACGCGATGACGCCGGTCGAGATGGTGCTCGACACGCTCGACGACCTGGTGCGCGCCGGCAAGGTGCGGCTGATCGGCGCCTCGAACTTCTCGGGCTGGCAGCTGATGAAATCGCTCTCGGCCTCCGACCGGCTCGGGCTGCAGCGCTTCGTGGCCAACCAGACCTACTACTCGCTGATCGGGCGCGACTACGAATTCGAGCTGATGCCGTTGGGCCTGGACCAGGGCCTGGGCGCCATCGTCTGGAGCCCGCTCGGCTGGGGCCGCCTGACCGGCAAGGTTCGCCGCGGCCAGCCGCTGCCCGCCGGAAGCCGCCTGCATGAAACCGCCGGCTTCGCGCCGCCGGTGGACGACGAGCGCCTGTACCGCGTGGTCGATGCGATGGACCAGGTGGCGGAAGAAACCGGCAAGACGCTGCCGYAGATCGCGCTCAACTGGCTGCTGCAGCGGCCCACCGTGTCGAGCGTGCTGATCGGCGCGCGCAACGAGGAGCAGCTCAAGCAGAACCTCGGCGCGCTCGGCTGGCAGCTCAGCGCGGACCAGATCCAGCGGCTCGATGCGGCCAGCGCAGTGACGCCGCCCTACCCCTACTACCCGTACTGGAACGGTCAGTTCGCCGAGCGCAGCCCGGTGGCGGTGTGAGCTGAGCGCGGCTCGGCGGCGAGCCGGTCCACCAGCCCATCGACCTTCCGCTCTGCCTGCCGCAGCGACTCGGCCAGCTGCTCGCCGCCGAACTCGTCGCACTCCACCGCGGCCTCGAACACCTCGGTGATGCCGATGTAGCCGAACACCGAGCGCACCGTGCGCTCGGCATGGTTCAGGTGCGCGATGCGCCCGCCCGGGTCGTAGCCGTGGTCGCCGCGCGCGCCGAGCAGCACCATGCGCTTGCCCGCGTCGGCGAGCATCGGCCAGTACGGCACCGCGCCGCGCGCACGGTCGAAGCCGAAGGTGCGGCCCACGCGCACGATGTTGTCGATCCAGGCCTTGAACTGCGCGGGCACGCTGAAGTTGTACATCGGCAGGCCCACCACGATCAGGTCGGCCGCCACGAGCTGGTCGACCAGCCGGTCGCTCTCGGCCAGCGCCTCGGCCATCCAGGGCTCGCGCTCGGCGGGCACGGTGAAGGCGGCATGGATCCAGCGGGCATCGACATGCGCAGGCGGATGCTGGCCCACGTCGAGGTAGTCGACGCGGTCGTCCGGCCGCGCCTCGCGCCAGCGCTCGACAAAACGCGCGGACAACCGGCGCGTGTGCGAGCCATGGGCGTCGATGCCGGAGCGGCCCGGACGGGCACTGGCGTCGATGTGAAGAAGGTTCATTGTGTTCATGGATGAATTTCCCTGTTCTGTCTTGCGCTGCCACAATGGCGGTACAGGTCTCTAATCTAGAGACGTAGACGACCTCCGACAAACAATCATTTCTCCATCGATGAACGAGATTGGCTCATCCGTGCGGCGCCCCCGGCGCCTGCCGCCCCTGCTCTCCCTGCGGGCCTTCGAAGCGGCGGCCGCGCACCTGAGCTTCCAGCGCGCGGCGCTCGAGCTGTCGGTCACGCCCTCGGCCATCAGCCACCAGGTGCGCGCGCTCGAAGACACGCTGGGCCGGCCGCTGTTCCGCCGGCTCACGCGGCAGCTCGCGCTGACGCCCGCGGGCGAGCGACTGTTCGACGACCTGCGCGCCGGCTTCGACGCGCTCGAAGCCGGCGTCGAAAGGCTGCGCCAGCCGTCGGCCCCGCAGGCCGTCACGCTCACCACCAACACCGCCTTCGCGGCCCGCTGGGTGCTGCCGCGCATGGCGGCCTTTCGCAAGGCCTGCCCGGGCATCGAGCTGCGGCTGCATGCGAGCGACACGCTGGTCGACCTGGCGCGCGGCGGCGCCGACATCGCCGTGCGCTCAGGCAGCGGCAACTGGCCGGGCCTGGTGTCGCGCGAGCTGATGCCCGAGCGCTACGCCCCGCTGTGCAGCCCGATGCTGGGCCTGAAGCGCGCGGCCGACCTGCCGAAGCACGAGCTGATCCATTGCGACTGGCAGCCCGGCGCCGCGGCGCCCGCGCTGTGGCCGCGGTGGTTCAAGGAAGCCGGCATCGCGCCGCCGCGCGGCCGGTCGATGAAGGCCGCGGGTCTCTCGTTCTCGGACGAGACCCACGCCATCCTTGCCGCGCTCGCGGGCCACGGCGTGGCGCTGCTGAGCCTCACGCTCGCAGCCGAGGAGCTGCGCAGCGGCGCGCTGGTGCAGCCCTTCGGACCGGCGCTCGACACGGGCAGCTACTTTCTCGCGGTGGCCGCCGGGCATGAAGGCGAGCCGGCCGTGCGCGCCGTGTGGGAGTGGATTGCTTCGCAGGCTGCCTGAGGGTTGGCGCAAGGCCGCTGTTCAGGGTGCGCTCCCGCCGACGGGGTACCTTGCTCCGCGAATGTCCCCCGGCCTTCGGCCTCCTCCTTRATTTCGCTGCGCAAGGCACCCCATCGACGGGAGCGTTRTGCGGAGGGGTCGTTGATCAGCTGTGCATCCAGAGCGTGTCCTCGTGCACAGGGCATCGGGTGCTCCCCGCAGCGAAATCAAGGAGGAGCCGAAGGCGGAGGACATTCGCGGAGGGGAGTACCSGGTGGCCTGGGCACACGCCCTGAACAGCAGCGCAAAACAACCTTGGAGCACCAACAATGAAACAGAACCTGACCCGAATCCTGGCACTCACCGCAGCAGCACTCGCGACCGCGCAAGCCATGGCGGCCGACCTGAAGATCGGTTTCATCAGCTCGCTCTCGGGCCCGGTCGCTGCACTGGGCGTACCGTACGAGAAGGGCATTCGGGCCGCCATTGCCGAGCATCCCGAAATCGGCGGCCGCAAGGTCCAGCTGATCGTGCTCGATGATGCCTCCGACCCCACCACCGCCGGGCGCAATGCGCGCAAGCTCGTGGTGGAAGACAAGGTCGACGTGCTGATCGGCACCTCGGGCGTGCCGGGCGCGATGGCCATTGCGTCGGTGGCGCGCGAGCTCAACACGCCGCTGATCTCGCCCACGCCCGTCACCATCCCCGGCCCCGAAGGCGCATGGACCGTGACCGTGTCGCAGCCGTTCCAGCTCATGGTCGCGGGCGTGGTCGAGCGCATGCAGAAGTCTGGCGTGAAGACCGTGGCCTTCATCGGTTTTTCCGACGCACTGGGCGACCTGGCCTACGACTCGCTCGTGAGGAGCGCCGAGAAGGCCGGCATCAAGG
>NZ_JBFTPJ010000351.1:0-5458 GCF_056398445.1 Variovorax sp. 01T439_2 | reverse complement strand
GACCCAGCCGGTGCGCCTGTCCGCGCCGGTGCCGCCGGCTGCCGAGCCCTCGGGCACAAAGGCTGCTTAGTGAAAGTCGGACAATGCCAATGGGTCCACCTGCACCAAGGCGGCGCCCGGATGTGCGCGGCCGGTGCGGCCGTCGCCGAGAATGCACCGGGTTGGTCCGGGTATTCCCCATCACGTGAATGTCTAGAATTTCGTTGTATCTGTATCTTCCAGTCACCTCAGGAGTTTTCCGTATGAACAAGCAAGTATTGGCATTGGCAATCGCAGCCCTGGCTGCCGGCAGCGCTTTTGCCCAAGCCAATGACACCCTGGCCAAGATCAAGGCCTCGGGCAGCATCACCGAAGGCGTGCGGGAATCTTCCGGCCTGTCGTACACGCTGGGCAACGGCCAGTACACCGGCTTTCACTACGACATCTGCGCCAACATCATCAAGGACATCCAGAAGCACCTGGGCCTTGCCAAGCTGGAAACCAAGTACCAGCCCGTCACCTCGCAAAACCGCGTGCCCCTGGTGCAGAACGGCACCGTCGACCTGGAGTGCGGCTCCACCACCAACAACGCCACGCGCCAGAAGGATGTTTCCTTTGCCGTGACCACCTACGTGGAAGAAGTGCGCATCGCGGTCAAGGCCAACTCGGGCATCAACAGCATCAAGGACCTCAACGGCAAGACCGTGGCCACCACCACCGGCACCACCTCGGTGCAGACCCTGCGCAAGAACGAGCGCGCCGGCGGCATCGACTTCAAGGAGCTCTATGGCAAGGACCACTCCGACAGCTTCCTGCTGCTCGAATCGGGCCGCGCCGACGCCTTCGTGATGGACGGCTCCATCCTGGCCTCGAACATCGCCAAGTCGAAGTCGCCCGCCGACTTCAAGATCGTCGGCGAAGTGCTCAGCGTCGAGCCCATCGCCATCATGATCCGCAAGGACGACCCGGCCTTCAAGAAGGTGGTGGACGACAGCATCAAGGCACAGATCAAGAACGGCGACCTCGCCAAGCTCTGGGACAAGTGGTTCCTGAAGCCGATCCCGCCGGCCAACGTCACGGTGAACCTGCCGCTGTCCGACGCCACGAAGGCCGCCTGGGCCAACCCGAACGACAAGCCGATGGAAGACTACGCGGCCAAGAAGTAAACACGGCAAGGCCATCCGCGCAACGCCCGCCGCCCCCGGCGGGCGTTTGTTTTCGCAAATGCGGCGCGCGGGCACGGCCTCTGCAAGCTAGCAGTCTGGAAATCTGAAAGAAGGAGAGTCCCCGATGGGATCAAACTGGGATTGGCAGGTCTTCTTGCAAGACCCGGGCGGGAAGTACCCGACCTATTGGCAATGGATGCTGTCCGCATGGGGCTGGACCGTGTCCGTGGCCCTGCTGGCGCTCGTCGTTGCGCTGGTGCTGGGTTCGCTGGTCGGCATCATCCGCACCCTGCCCAACAGCCCGTGGCTCATACGCCTGGGCAATGCCTGGGTCGAGCTGTTCCGCAACATTCCGCTCCTGGTGCAGATCTTCCTCTGGTACCACGTGATTCCGGCGCTGGTGCCGGTCATGAAGGGCGTGCCGAGCTTCGTGCTGGTGGTGCTGGCGCTGGGCTTCTTCACCTCGGCGCGGATTGCCGAGCAGGTGCGCTCGGGCATCCAGGCGCTGCCCAAGGGCCAGCGCTACGCGGGCATGGCGGTGGGCTTCACAACGCCGCAGTACTACCGCTACGTCATCCTGCCGATGGCCTACCGCATCATCATTCCGCCGCTCACGAGCGAAACGATGAACATCTTCAAGAACTCGTCGGTGGCGTTTGCCGTGTCGGTGACCGAGCTCACGATGTTCGCGATGCAGGCGCAGGAAGAAACCTCGCGCGGCATCGAGGTGTACCTGGCGGTGACGGGGCTCTACGTGATCTCGGCCTTTGCGATCAACCGCATCATGGCGTACATCGAGAAGAAGACGCGCGTGCCGGGCTTTATCGTCTCGGCCAGCGCCGGCGGCGGGGGGCATTGACATGATGAATCTCGACCTGTCGTTCTACAACTGGGACGTCATCAGCAACTTCGTCGTCAAGGGCTTCTATTTCAGCATCATGCTGACGATCGTCGCCACCATTGGCGGCGTGCTCTTCGGCACCGTGCTGGCGCTGATGCGGCTGTCGGGCAAGAAGTGGCTCGACGCGCCGGCCGCCATCTACGTCAACGGCATGCGCAGCATTCCGCTGGTGATGGTGATCCTGTGGTTCTTCCTCTTGGTGCCGGCCTCGTTCTACGCGGCCTTCGGCTCCATCGGCTCGAACTACCGCTCGGAAATCTCGGCCGTGATCACCTTCATCGCGTTCGAGGCGGCCTACTTCAGCGAGATCATGCGCGCGGGCATCCAGTCGATTCCGCGCGGCCAGGTGAATGCGGGCCAGGCGGTCGGCATGACCTACGGCCAGAACATGCGCCTCGTGGTGCTGCCGCAGGCCTTCCGCAACATGCTGCCGGTGCTGCTCACGCAGACCATCATCCTGTTCCAGGACACCTCGCTGGTCTACGCCATCGGCGCCTACGACATGCTCAAGGGCTTCGAGACCGCGGGCAAGAACTTCGGCCGCCCGATCGAGGCCTACCTGCTCGCGGCCGTGGTTTACTTCATCATGTGCTATGCCTTGTCGTGGCTCGTCAAGCGCCTCCACAAGAAGATCGCCATCATTCGCTAGCCGAGTGGCTGAACCGGAGAAAGAAATGTCCGAAAAAATGATTGAAATCAAGAACGTCTCGAAGTGGTATGGCCCGGTGCAGGTGCTCAACGATTGTTCGGTGAGCATCTCCAAGGGCGACGTGGTGGTGGTGTGCGGGCCCTCGGGCTCGGGCAAGTCCACCCTCATCAAGACCGTGAACGCGCTCGAGCCCTTCCAGAAGGGCGAGATCACCGTCAACGGCATCCCGCTGCACGACCCCAAGACCAACCTGCCCAAGCTGCGCTCCAAGGTCGGCATGGTGTTCCAGCACTTCGAGCTGTTCCCGCACCTGTCGGTCACCGAGAACCTCACGATCGCGCAGATCAAGGTGCTGGGCCGCAGTCCCGACGAGGCCAAGACCCGCGGCCTCAAGATGCTCGACCGCGTGGGCCTGATGGCGCACAAGGACAAGTTCCCGGGCCAGCTCTCGGGCGGCCAGCAGCAGCGCGTGGCCATTGCCCGCGCGCTCAGCATGGACCCGATCGTGATGCTGTTCGACGAGCCCACCTCGGCGCTCGACCCCGAAATGGTCGGCGAAGTGCTCGACGTGATGGTGAGCCTGGCCAAGGACGGCATGACCATGATGGTGGTCACGCACGAAATGGCCTTTGCGCGCAAGGTGGCGAGCCGCGTGATCTTCATCGACGTGGGCGGCAAGATTTTGGAAGACTGCCCGAAGGACGAGTTCTTCAGCCACCCGGAGAACCGCCAGCCGCGCACCAAGGATTTCTTGAACAAAATTCTGCAGCACTGATCGATTCGCTGCGGCACCAAAAGCCACGCTGTTCGCAGCGTGGCTTTTTTATTTGCCCGGAGCCTACGGCAGCCGCGCGATGTGCTCCGTCAGCAGGTCGAAGAAGCCCTGCGCATCGCCATCGACGATCCAGTTCACGTTGGGTGGGCGGTGCAGGCTGCCGTGCCAGTCGGCCGCGGTCTGGCCGAAGCCCATGCCTTCGCGGCTGTCGACCTCGACGTGGATGCGCCTGCCCCGGAAGAGCGAGGGCCGCAGCAGATAGGCCGTGACGGTCGCGTCATGCACCGGCCCGCCGGGCATGCCGTAGTGCTGCATCTCCTGCGGCGCATAGGCGTCGAGGATGTCGGCGACGATCGCGCCGGCCCGGTTGCCCAGGCCGCGCAGCCGCGCGATGCGCTCGTCGCTCGTGAGGATCTTGTGCGTCACGTCGAGCGGCAGCATGGTGATCGGCACGCCGCACTTCAGCACGGCCTCGGCCGCATGCGGATCCGCGAACACGTTGAACTCCGCCGTGGGCGTGATGTTGCCGCCATTGAAGTGCGCGCCGGCCATGAGCACCAGTTCGCGCAGGCCGCGCACGATGTCGGGCGCCTGCTCGAGCGCGAGCGCCAGGTTGGTCTGCGGGCCGAGCATTGCGAGCGTGATGCTTTTTTCAGGCGCGGCGCGCAGCGTGCGGACCAGGTAGTCGACCGCATGGCCTTCAGCCAGCGGCGCGGCGGGCTCGTGCACCTTCACGCCGGTGATGCCTTCGCGGCCATGGATGTTGGCCGCGTAGATCGGCGTGCGCAGCAGCGGCCGTTCGGCGCCCGCGTACACCGGAATGCCGGGCCGCCCGGCCCATTCGCAGGCGAGGCGCGCATTGCGCGAGGTCTTGGCCAGCGGCACGTTGCCGGCCACCGTGGTCAGCGCCTGGACCGCGAGCGATTCGGGTGCCGCCAGGGCGAACAGCAGCGCGATCACGTCGTCCGCGCCGGGGTCCGTGTCGATGATCAGGGTGTGGTGCATGGCCGCATTGTCGCGGCCTCCACCCCGATCTGCAGGAACGCGAGCTTTACTTCTGGCGCGCCGCGATCGCCTTCTCGGCCTTGGCCACGAGGTCCGCGCCCACGGTCGACTTCCACTTGTCGTACACCGGCCGCGTGGCCTTCACGAAGGCTTCGCGCTCGTCGGGCGTGAGCTGGGTCACGGTGACGCCCATGGCGGCAATGTCCTTGAGCACCGGCTTGTCGGCTTCCACCAGGCCCTTGCGCGCGAGCGCGATTTCCTGCTTGCCGGCATCGACGGCGGCCTGGCGCACGATGGCCTGGTCGGCCGGCGTCCACGAGGCCCAGATTTCCTTGTTGACCACGAACACCAGCGGGTCGGCCACGTAGCCCCAGGTGGTCACGAACTTCTGGCCCACGGTGTGCATCTTGAGCACGGTGAACAGGAAGAGCGGGTTCTCCTGGCCGTCGACGGCGCCGCTGGCGAGCGCGGGCTGCGCGTCGGCCCAACTCATCTGCGTGGGATTGGCGCCGAGCGCGGTGAACATGTCGGAGTAGATCGGCGAGCCGACGACGCGGATCTTCATGCCCTTGAGGTCGGCAGGCGACTTGATCGGCTTCTTCGAGTTGGTGATCTCGCGGTAGCCGTTCTCGCCCCAGGCTAGGGGCACGACACCGGCCTTGTCGAGGGTCTTGAACATGTCCTTGCCGACCTCGCCCTGGGTGAGGGCGTCGATGGCCGCGTAGTCGGGCATCAGGAAGGGCATGGAAAAAAGGTTGAGCTGCTTGACCTGCGGCGACCAGTTGATGGTCGAGCCGACGGCCATGTCGATCACGCCCTGGCGCAGCGCGCTGAATTCGCGGGTCTGGTCGCCCTGGATGAGGGACACGCCGGGGTACAGCTTGATGTTGATGCGGCCCTGGGTGCGCTCCTTGACGAGGTCGGCCCAGATCTTTCCGGCCTGGCCCCAGGGGGTGGGCGGGCCGAGCACCAGGGACATCTTG
>NZ_JBFTPJ010000350.1:0-5460 GCF_056398445.1 Variovorax sp. 01T439_2 | reverse complement strand
GTGTTGAGCAGCGCGTTGAGCAGCGGCCAGTCGCTCACCGCATCGGTGCCGTCCTTCATGGCCTCGGTCTCGCGGTTGGGGCTCGCCACCGAGCCGGTGTCGAGGTGGTCGCGGCCGATCACGATGGGCGCCTTGAGTTCGCCGTTCTTCACCATCTCGTTGAAGGCCAGGCCGGCGATGTGGCGCTCGCCCAGGCCCAGCCAGCAGATGCGCGCCGGCAGGCCCTGGAAGGCGATGCGCTCGCGCGCCATGTCGAGCCAGCGGTGCGTATGGGTGTTCTCGGGGAACAGCTCCTTGATCTTGGCGTCGGTCTTGTAGATGTCCTCGGGGTCGCCCGAGAGCGCGACCCAGCGGAACGGGCCCTTGCCTTCGCAGAACAGCGGGCGGATGTAGGCCGGCACGAAGCCCGGGAAGTCGAAGGCGTTCTGCACGCCCTCGTCAAAGGCGACCTGGCGGATGTTGTTGCCGTAGTCGACCGTGGGGATGCCCATGGCCTGGAAGTCGAGCATGGCCTGCACGTGCACGGCGCACGACTTGGCGGCGGCCTTCTTGAGCGCATCGTGCTGCGAGGCGTCCTTCATCGCGGCCTGCCATTGCGCAACGCTCCAGCCCGAGGGCAGGTAGCCGTTGATCAGGTCGTGCGCGGAGGTCTGGTCGGTCACGAGGTCGGGCTTGATGCCGCCGGCCTTCGCGCGCTTCACGAGCTCGGGCAGGATGTCGGCCGCATTGCCGAGCAGCGCGATCGATACGGCTTCCTTCGCGTCGCAGTGCTGCTGGATGAGCTCGAGCGCATGGTCGATGTCGCGCGCCTGCTTGTCCACATAGCGCGTGCGCAGGCGGAAGTCGATGCTGGTCTGCTGGCACTCGATGTTGAGCGACACCGCGCCCGCGAGCGTGGCCGCGAGCGGCTGCGCGCCGCCCATGCCGCCCAAGCCGGCCGTGAGGATCCACTTGCCCGCGAGGCTGTTGTTGTAGTGCTGGCGGCCGGCTTCGACGAAGGTTTCGAAGGTGCCCTGCACGATGCCCTGGCTGCCGATGTAGATCCAGCTGCCGGCCGTCATCTGGCCGTACATGAAGAGGCCCTGGCGGTCGAGCTCGTTGAAGTGCTCCCAGTTGGCCCACTTGGGCACGAGGTTCGAGTTGGCGAGCAGCACGCGCGGCGCGTTCTCATGCGTCTTGAACACGCCGACCGGCTTGCCCGATTGAATCAGCAGCGTCTCGTCGTCGTTCAGTTCCTTCAGCGACGCGAGGATCTGGTCGTAGCAGGCCCAGTTGCGCGCGGCGCGGCCGATGCCGCCGTACACCACGAGGTCCTGCGGACGCTCGGCCACCTCGGCGTCGAGGTTGTTCTGCAGCATGCGGTAAGGCGCCTCGGTGAGCCAGCTCTTGCAGTTGAGCGTGCTGCCGCGCGGGGCGCGGATCACGCGCGTGGGGTCGTGGCGCGGGTCGGTGTTTTGCAGCGGGAGCTTTTCGGGTGCGTTCATGGCGAGGTTCTCCTTGTTCGGTGTTCAGGCGTGGCTGGGCAGGATGTTCAAGAGCGCGGCCGGCAGTTCGGCCTTCAGCGCCCACTGGCGCATGGCTTCGATGTCGGGCGCAAGGTAGCGGTCGCGTTCGAGGAAGGCGACCTTCTTGCGGATATTGGCGAACTCGGCTTCGACCAGCGGGGAGCTCTTGAGCCCGCGTTTCAATTCGATGCCCTGCGCGGCAGCCATGGCTTCGATGCCGACGACCACCGCCGTGTTGTTGACCATGTCGCCGAGCCGGCGCGCCGCGAAGGTGGCCATCGACACGTGGTCTTCCTGGTTGGCCGAAGTGGGCAGGCTGTCGACGCTCGCGGGATGCGCGAGCGACTTGTTCTCCGATGCAAGCGCCGCGGCCGTGACCTGCGCGATCATGAAGCCCGAATTCAGGCCGCCGTCGCGCACCAGGAACGGCGGCAGGCCCGACAGGCCGGTGTCGAGCAGCAGCGCGATGCGGCGCTCGGCAATCGCGCCCACTTCGCTCACGGCCAGCGCAATGATGTCGGCCGCAAAGGCCACCGGCTCGGCGTGGAAGTTGCCGCCCGAGATCACTTCGCCGGTGTCGGTGAACACCAGCGGGTTGTCCGAAGCGGCATTGGCCTCGATCACCAGCACGCGCGCGGCATGCGCGAGGTTGTCGAGGCAGGCGCCCATCACCTGCGGAATGCAGCGCACCGAATACGGGTCCTGCACGCGGCCGCAGTCGGCGTGCGAAGGGACGATCTCGCTGCCTTCGAGCAGCGTGCGCACCGCGCCCGCCACCGCGATCTGCCCCGGCTGGCCGCGCGCGGCATGGATGCGCGCATCGAAGGGCTTGATCGAACCCTGGATCGCTTCGAGCGAGAGCGCGCCCGACATCAGGGCCGAAGCGAACACGTCCTCGGCGCCGAACAGGCCGGCGAGCGCAAGCGCGGTCGACACCTGCGTGYCATTGAGCAGCGCCAGGCCTTCCTTGGGGCCGAGCACGAAAGGTTCGAGCCCGACGAGGCGCATGGCCTCCGCACCGCTGACCACGGCGCCGTCGGCCGTGGTGGCCTCGCCCTCGCCGATCAGCACGCAGGCCATGTGCGCGAGCGGCGCGAGGTCGCCCGAGGCGCCGACCGAGCCCTTGCACGGAATCCGCGGCATGACGCCCGCGTTGAACAGCGCCAGCAGCGCCTCGGCCAGCGCGGGCCGCACGCCCGAGTGGCCGCGCGCCAGGCTCACGGCCTTGGTCGCGAGCACCATGCGCACCACCGGCGCGGCYAGCGGCTCGCCCGTGCCCACGCTGTGCGAGAGCACGAGGTTGCGCTGCAGCTCGGCCAAGTGGTCGTTGCCGATGCGCGTGCTCGCGAGCTTGCCGAAACCGGTGTTGATGCCGTAGACCACCTGGTCGTTCTCGACGATGTGGCGCACCGCCGCTTCGGCGCGCGCCATGCCCTCCTGCACCGAAGGATCGAGCGCCAGCCGCACGCCGCCGGCCTGGATGCGGCGCAGCATGGCAAGGTCCACCTTGCCGGGCGTGAGGGTCAGGGGGGTGGCGGTGTGTTTGCTTGTTGGCATGTGAACCTGTCTATACAAGTAGTTGCGAGAGAAAACCTTCGGTTTCCGTGACAAAAAAAGGTCAGCCGAAGCTGGGGTTGCCGTCGGCTTTGAAGCGGCTGCCCAGGCTGTAGCGCGACGCCGGATGCAGGCAGCGCACCCAGGTGACCGGCGTGTTGCGCGTCCAGGTGCGGCGCGTGAGCAGCAGGCAGGGGTCGGTGGGCTCCATCGCGAGCCGGGCCGCCTGCTCGGCGGTGGGCAGCACGGCGTCGACCACGTGCTCGATCTGGTCGAAGGGCACGTGGCGCACCAGGTACTCGCTGGGGGGCACGGCGGCGAAGTCCTGCTCGAGGAAATCGGGCACGACCAGCGGATTGACGTAGCGCTCCTCCAGCTGCACCGGCGTGTCGTTCTCCAGGTGCAGGCAGACGCTGTGGAACACCGAGGTGCCCGCGCGCATGTCGAGCCAGGCGGCCACGTCGGGCGAGGCGGCCAGGCGTTCCACCGCGAGCATTTCGCAGCGGTAGTCGTGCCCGCGCTGGCGGATCTCGCTCGCGATGTTGGCGATCTGCAGCAGCGTGGACTGCGGCTTGTTCTCGGCCACGAAGCTGCCGACCCCGGCCACGCGCACGATGCGGCCCTGCTCCATGAGCTCGCGCAGCGCGCGGTTCACCGTCATGCGCGAGATGCCGAACTGCGCGACCAATTCGCTCTCGGACGGCAGGCGATGGCCGGCCGGCCAGGTGCCGTCCTGGATCTTGCGGGAGATGTGATCCTTGACTTGCGCATAGAGCGCGAGGGACGGCAGGTCGCGTTTCATTTCGGGCGTGGGGCTCGTGTCAGTGCTCGGCCGCGGCCATCGACTCGGCGCGGATCTCTTCGGTCAGCCGCGCCTTGATTTCCATGAACTCCGGCGAGGTCTTGATGGTGTAGCTGCGCGGATGCGGAAAGTCGACCGCGATCTCGGTCTTGATGCGGCCCGGCCGCGCGCTGAACACCGCCACGCGGTTGGCCATGAAGATCGCCTCGTCGATGTCGTGCGTGACGAACAGCACCGTCTTGCGCGCCGACTCCCAGATGCCGAGCAGGAGCTCCTGCATCAGCACGCGGGTCTGGTTGTCGAGCGCGCCGAAGGGCTCGTCCAGCAGCAGCATCTTGGGGTCGTTGGCGAGCGCGCGCGCAATTGCGGTGCGCTGCTGCATGCCGCCCGAGAGCTGCTTCGGAAAGTGGTGCTCGAAGCCGCGCAGCCCCACCTTGGCAATGAAGAACTCGCTGCGCTCCTTCTGGTCGGCCTCGCTCATGCCGCACTCGCGCAGGCCGAAGCGGATGTTCTGCGCCACCGTGAGCCACGGAAAGAGCGTGTAGCTCTGGAACACCACGCCGCGGTCCGCACCCGGGCCTTCGATGCGCTCGCCGTCGAGCAGCACCTGGCCGGTGGTCGGGAAGTCGAGCCCCGCGACGATGCGCAGCAGCGTCGACTTGCCGCAGCCCGAGGGGCCGAGGATGGTGACGAAGTCGTTCTCGCGCACCTCGAAGTCGATCGGCAGCAGCGCCTGCGTGCGCTGGCCCTTGGTGCCGGTGAAGACGCGCGAGACGCCCTGGATGGAAAGCTGGTTGTTGTTGGTCGTCATCACAGTGCCGCCCATGCAAAGAGACGGCGGTTGAGCGCCTTGAAAGCGAAGTCGGACACCAGCCCGATGACGCCGATCACGATGATCCCGAAGATGATCTGCCCGGTGTTGAGCAAGGCCTGGCTGTCGGTGATCATGTGGCCGATGCCCGACGAGGAGCCGATGAGTTCCGCCACGATCACGTAGGTCCAGGCCCAGCCGAGCACCAGGCGCAGCGTCTCGGCAATGCCGGGCGCAGCGCCCGGAATGAGCACGCGCGCCACGATGCCGCGGCTCTTGGCACCCAGGGTGTAGGCCGCCTCGACGAGGTCGCGCCGCGCGCCGCCCACCGTCACGGCCACCATCAGCACGATCTGGAAGAACGAGCCGATGAAGATCACCAAGAGCTTCTGCATCTCGCCCAGGCCCGCCCACAGGATGAGCAGCGGAATGAAGGCCGAGGCCGGCAGGTAGCGGCAGAACGAGACGAAGGGCTCGAAGAAGGCCTCCACGGCCTTCCAGGTGCCCATGGCAATGCCCAGCGGCACCGCCAGCACGGCCGCCAGCAGGAAGCCGCCGAACACGCGCCACACGGTCATGCCCACGTCGCCGATGAAGCCGAATTCGGCGAACAGCATCCAGCCTTCCTTCAGCATGGTCACGGGGCTGGCCAGGAAGGTCGGCGGCACGAAGCCGCCCAGCGTGGCAACGGACCACACGAGCACGAAGGCCACGAAGAAGCCGAGGCCCAGCAGCACGCGGGCGCGCCCGCTGACGGGCTCGAGCGGCGCGAGCGAACGGCGCCGCGC
>NZ_JBFTPJ010000349.1:0-5488 GCF_056398445.1 Variovorax sp. 01T439_2 | reverse complement strand
AGCCTCTTCCATCATGATGGTCTTGAACTCGCCGCTGGCAATGCGCTTCTGCCACTCGGCCGGGCCGGTGATGTGCGCGCTGGTGCCGCCGGCATCGACCGCCACCGTCACCGGCATGTCGACCACGTCGAATTCATAGATGGCTTCCATGCCCAGGTCCTCGAAGCCCACCACCTTGGCGGTCTTGATCGCCTTGCTCACGAGGTAGGCGGCACCGCCCACGGCCATGAGATAGGCGCTCTTGTGCTTCTTGATCGCCTCGATGGCGACCGGGCCGCGCTCGGCCTTGCCGATCATCGCGATCAGGCCGGTCTGGGCCAGCATCATTTCGGTGAAGCCGTCCATGCGCGTGGCGGTGGTCGGGCCGGCCGGGCCCACGGCCTCGCCGCCGACCGGATCGACCGGGCCGACGTAGTAGATGACGCGGTTCGTGAAGTCCACCGGCAGCTTCTCGCCCTTGGCCAGCATGTCCTGGATGCGCTTGTGCGCGGCATCGCGGCCGGTGAGCATCTTGCCGTTGAGCAGCAGCGTGTCGCCGGGCTTCCAGCTCGCCACTTCGGCGGGCGTGAGCTTGTCGAGGTCGACGCGCTTGCTCTTCTTTTCATCGGGCGTCCAGTTGACGTCGGGCCAGAGGTCGAGCGAGGGCGGGTCGAGGTAGACCGCGCCGCTGCCGTCCATCACGAAGTGCGCATGCCGCGTGGCCGCGCAGTTGGGGATCATTGCCACCGGCTTGCTGGCCGCGTGCGTGGGGTACATCTTGATCTTGATGTCGAGCACGGTGGCCAGGCCGCCCAGCCCCTGCGCGCCGATGCCCAGCGCATTGACCTTCTCGTACAGCTCGATGCGCAGCGCCTCGACCTTGCTGAGCTCGGCGCCCGAGGCCTTCTTGGCCTGCAGCTCGTGCATGTCGAGGTCGTCCATCAGGCTTTCCTTGGCCATCAGCGCGGCCTTCTCGGCCGTGCCGCCGATGCCGATGCCCAGCATGCCGGGCGGGCACCAGCCGGCGCCCATGGTCGGCACGGTCTTGAGCACCCAGTCGACCACGCTGTCGCCGGGGTTCAGCATCACGAGCTTGCTCTTGTTCTCGCTGCCGCCGCCCTTGGCCGCGACCGTCACCTCGACCGTGTTGCCTGGAACGATCTCGGTGAAGATCACCGCGGGCGTGTTGTCCTTGGTGTTCTTGCGGTCGAACTGCGGATCGGCCACGACCGAGGCGCGCAGCGTGTTGTCGGGGTGGTTGTAGCCGCGGCGCACGCCTTCGTTGATGGCGTCGTCCAGGCTGCCGGTGAAGCCGCCCCAGCGCACGTCCATGCCCACCTTGAGGAACACGTTGACGATGCCGGTGTCCTGGCAGATCGGGCGGTGGCCCGTGGCGCTCATCTTGCTGTTGGTCAGGATCTGCGCGATGGCGTCCTTGGCGGCGGGGCTCTGCTCGCGCTCGTAGGCGCGGGCCAGGTGGGCGATGTAGTCGGCGGGATGGTAGTAGCTGATGTACTGCAGCGCGGCGCTGATCGATTCGATCAGGTCGGCCTGCTGGATCGTGGTCGTCATGGTGGGGGGTGTTTTTTGGAGTGTGAAAACGCCCCCCGATTATCTCAGCCGCCGCGTTCTACCTTGCGGCGGCCCGGGCTTGCTCGATCCAGCCGTCGAACAGCGGCCGGTGCGCCCGGATCCAGCCGTCAGTGTGGCGCTCCAGGTCTTGCTGCGTGTTGGCGCCCTGGCTCATGCGCAGGTTCTGGGCGTTGATGTCGCCGATCGGCAGTTTCATCACCTCGAACAGCCGGCCGGCGGCCGGGTTTTTCTCGACGAAGGCCCGGTTGGCGACGATCTGCTCCTGGTTGGCCTGGAAGCCGTAGTTCTTGCCGTTGGGAAGCTGCGTGTCCGCGTTGCCGCCCTGGGAGGACGAGAAGGGCACCTGCAGCCACACCACGTCCGCACCGGGCCGCAGCACCGCGCTGACCCAGTAGGGCGTCCAGGTGTAGTACAGCACCGGCTTGTCCTGCTTGAAGCGGGCGATGGTGTCGGCCATCAGCGCGGCATAGCTGCCCTGCTTGTGCGTGACGGTGTCGCGCAGCTGGTAGGCCGTCAGGTGGTTCTCGATCGCCAGTTCGCAGCCCCAGCCCGGGTTGCAGCCCGTCAGGTCGGCCTTGCCGTCGCCATCGGCATCGAACAGCCTGGCGATGGCCGGGTCCTTCAGCTGCGCGATGCTGCTGATGTTGTACTGCTCGGCCGTCTTGCGATCGATCAGGTAGCCCTGCACCGCGCCGTCCGAGTACACGCCCTTGCGCCACAGCTTGGCGTCRCCGCCGCTGTTCTTGTAGAAGTCGGCGTGCAGCAGGCTCCAGTGGTTGGCCATGAAAGTGGCGTCGCCATTGGCGATGGCCAGGTGCTCGGTGGCGGGTTCGAGGTCCTTCATGGGCTCCACCGTGTAGCCGAGCTTCTCGAGCGCGCGCATCACGAGCAGCGTCTGGAACGCCTCTTCGGCAAGCGAGCTCTTGAGCGGCTGCACGGTGATGCCCTGGCCGGGCAGGTCATTGGCGGCCTGTGCGCCCATGCCGAAGGCGGCGAAACCGAGGGCCAGCAGGCCGCGGACAAGGACGAGACTGGTTTTCTTCATGCGTTGATTTCCTGCGTGACGGCTCAYTGCGCTTGCGTAGCGAGGGCGGGAACGGGCTCGTTCGCACCGTCACCGCGGGGCGGCGTGCCCACGAGGCGCTGCAGCAGGCGCAGTGCCAGGCCGGCCGGGCCGGTGTGCCACCAGCGGCGCCCGGCGCTGCGGCGCGACTTGCCCATGGCCTGCGTGAGCCGGTCGAGCGAAATCGCCAGCAGCACGATGCCCAGGCCGCCCACGGTCGCGAGACCCATGTCGAGCCGGCCGATGCCGCGCAGCACCATCTGGCCCAGGCCGCCGACAGCGATCATCGAGGCGATCACCACCATCGACAGCGACAGCATCAGCGCCTGGTTGATGCCCGCCATGATCGAGGGCATGGCCAGCGGCAGCTGCACCTTCACCAGCATCTGCCAGGGCGAGGCGCCGTAGGCACGCGCGGCCTCGATCAGGTCGGGCCGCACCTGGCGCAGGCCCAGGTTGGTCAGGCGCACCAGCGGCGCCAGCGCGAAGATGATGGTCACGATCACGCCGGGCACGTTGCCGATGCCGAACAGCATCACCACCGGCACCAGGTAGACGAAGGCGGGCGTGGTCTGCATCGCGTCGAGCACCGGGCGCATGAGGCGCTGCGCGCGGTCGCTGCTGGCCAGCAGCACGCCGAGCGGCAGGCCGATGATCATGCAGAACACCAGCGAGGTCAGCACCAGCGACAGCGTCACCATGGCTTCGGGCCAGATGCCCAGCATGGCCACGAGCAGCAGCGCCACCGTGGTGCCGATGGCGAGCGCACGGCCGGCGAACTGCCAGGCGAAGAGGCCGATCAGCGCGATCATCGCGAGCGTCGGCAGGCCGGTCAGCAGGCTCTGCACCCAGTTCAGCGTGCTGTCGATGGGCAGGCGCACGGTCTGGAAGAAGGGGCGGAAATGTTCGACCACCCAGCCCAGGCCCTGGTTGATCCAGGATTCGACGGGCAGGGAGCCGTCCCACAGGCGGTGCAGCTGCAAGCCGCTGGCCGTGGCATCGGCCGAGCCGGCCAGCTGATGGGCGGTGTCGGCGGGCGCGTCGAGCCAGGCGCTGGTGGTCGAGGTGTCGGGCGCGGCCGAGAGCGCTTCCCACGGATCGGCGAAGGCGGGAGTTGCGGGGGTGCTCAGGTCGGAAGGAAGTGTGTTGTCGTTCATCGTTCAGGGGGCCTTCGTGAATTCTTCAGTGCGGCTCGGCGGCGAGCGCGGGTGCGGCGTTGGGCGGGACGGGCTCGATCGGCGGCGTGTCGCGGTCGAGGAACTTGAGCAGCGTCGTCTTGCTGATCGCACCGCAGAAGCGGCCGTCGTTCGCCACCACCGGCAGCGCGCACGGCGCCTGCGCGAGCTGGCCGATCAGGCCTGCCACCGGAGCTTCGGCATCGATGCGCGGCAGGTCGCCGATGAATGCATGCTGCAGCCCCAGCGAGCCCGAATGCCCTTCGAGCGCGCCGCGCAGCGTGTCCGCCGACACCACGCCGAGGAAGCGCTTGTTCGGGCTCGTCACGTAGGCGAAGTCGCGGTCCTGGTCTTCCAGCAGCTTGAGCGCCGCGCGCGCACCGCGCTCGGGGTGCTCGCACACCACCGTGAGCGACTTGCGCGCGATGTCCGCCGCCTTGAACACGGCCGCCGCATCGACGCCGCGCACGAAGCTGCGCACGTAGTCGTCGGCGGGGCTGCGCAGGATCTCGTCGGGCGTGCCGACCTGGATCACCTGGCCATCCTTCATGATCGCGATGCGGTCGCCGATGCGCATGGCCTCGTCGAGGTCGTGCGAGATGAAGACGATGGTGCGCCGCTGCTCCTTCTGCAGCCGCAGCAGTTCCGACTGCATCTCGGTGCGGATGATCGGGTCGAGCGCCGAGAAGGCCTCGTCCATCAGGAGGATCGACGGGTCCGAGGCCAGCGCGCGCGCGAGGCCCACGCGCTGCTGCATGCCGCCCGAGAGCTCGTCGGGGTAGCTGTCGCCCCAGCCCGCGAGGCCCACCTGCGCGAGCGCCAGGTCGGCCTGCGCGAGGCGTTCCTTCTTGCTGGTGCCCGACAGTTCGAGGCCGAAGGCGGTGTTCTCGCGCACCGTCATGTGCGGCATCAGCGCGAAGGACTGGAACACCATGCTGATGTCCTTGCGGCGCAGCGCGCGCAGCCTGGCGTCGGAATGCTCGTTGATGTCCGCGCCGTCGATCACGATGCGCCCGGCGGTCGGCTCGATCAGCCGGTTCAGCAGGCGCACCAGCGTCGACTTGCCCGAACCCGAGAGGCCCATGATGACGAAGATCTCGCCGGCCTGGATCTCGAAGGTGGCATCGAACACGCCGATCGACTGGCCCGTTTGCGCAAGGATCTCCTTCTTCGAAAAACCTTGGCGGACGAGTTCGAGCGCCTGTTCGGGCGCGTCGCCGAACACCTTGAAGACATGGTCGATGAGAATTCCTTTGGCCATACGCCGGGGCTCCTTGTGTGAAGGTTGGACACAGCGCCGCTGCGACAAAGCGCGAAGCGGCAATGGTCACGCCATCAGCCGACAGGCTGCGAACACAGAGCGCGAGCGAACGCGTGCAATGGCCCGGCGAGCCCTGGAGGCTGCCGGCAGGCACTGAAGACGACGTGGCGACGAAACCAGTGCCCGCCGAAAGGGTGGCGTGGCAGTGGGGCCGGAACGATCCGGCCGGTTCGCCGGACAGGGCCCGGCGGGGAGAACCTCGCACCGCGACGGGATTCGGAGATCCGCGAGTAGTGCAGGGCCGACCAACCATGATTTACATGACTTGTTGGTCGTCTGAAGCTCACAATTATAACTTTTTGACATGACGCGAGTCAACCCGACGGGCGTAACGTGATGTCGGCGGCGGCTCAATGG
>NZ_JBFTPJ010000348.1:0-5489 GCF_056398445.1 Variovorax sp. 01T439_2 | reverse complement strand
GTACACGTAGCCCTTGGGCACGTGATGGCCGAAGCCCTCCGCGACGAGAACCACCCCCACCACTACAAGGAAGGCCAGCGCCAGCATCTTGATGGTGGGATGGTTCGAGACGAAGCGGCCGATCGGGCCGGCAAACAGCATCATGAGGAACACCGACACGATCACCGCGGCGATCATCACCCCCACGTCGTCCACCATGCCGACCGCGGTGATGATCGAATCGAGCGAGAACACCAGGTCGATGACCATGATCTGGAGGATGACGCCCGCGAAGGTGGCCTTGACCGCGCTGGACTTCTGCTCATGGCCGCCCTCCAGCGACTGGTGGACCTCGCTCGTGCTCTTCCAGATCAGGAACAGCCCGCCCAGGATCAGGATCAGGTCGCGCCCCGAAATGTCCTTGCCGAGCACCGAGAAAAGCGGCGCGACCAGGCCCACGATCCACGCGAGCACCAGCAGCAGGCCGATGCGCATGAACATGGCCATGAAGAGGCCGACGCGCCGTGCGAACTCGCGCTTGGCTGGCGGGAGCTTGTCGACCAGGATCGAGATGAAGATGATGTTGTCGATGCCCAGCACGAGCTCGAGCGCGGTCAGGGTCGCAAAGGCGATCCAGACCTGGGGATCCGTCAGCAGTTCAAGCATGGAAGGTCTTTCGGCACGGCAATGCCGGCAAAAAAGAAGGAGGGGAAGCAGGAACGGAGTCTGCCATGCGGCTTTCCGGGGTTTTCGCGTGACATCTTGAAATGTTCTTCACCGAAGCGATGTGTGCGATCTTGCTCGGCCGAACGTTGGTAGAGGCATCGGGAGCAATCCCATATCTCTGGAGATGAGATGACCTTTCCTCGAACCGTTCTCAAGCTGGCTCTCTCGGGCACGATTGCCGCAGGCGCCCTTTTCGGCGTGGCCGCCGCAACCGCGGGCACCAGCTGGTCCATCGGCGTGTCGGTGCCCGGCGTGGTGGTGAGCGAGCCGGCACCGGTCTACTACGAGCCCGCGCCTGTGTATTCGCGGCCGGCCCCCGTCTACTACGAGCCGGCGCCGCCGGTGCGCTACCAGGCGCCCGCCTACGTTGCACCGGCACCCGTCTACTACGAGCCCGGACCGAGCTGGGAAGAACGCCGCGCAGCGCGCCATGAATGGCGCCGCCGCGAATGGGAGCGGCGCGAGCACTACCGCCACTATCGCGAAGACCGCGACTGATCGCAGCCGCGCGAGCGGCTACAGTCGCCCTCGATGCCATTGAATTCTCGAGGAGCGGATATGCAGATTCGCAGCGCCGCGGCTTCCGATGCCGACACGATCCATCGCCTTCTTTGCGCCAACGGATGGGCGCACCGGATCGCCGATGCCGCACATCTCGGCCGGCTGATCTCGGCGTCGCAGCAGGCGGTGGTTGCGTTGTCGGCGGACGGCGAGATCGTCGGCTTTGCGCGCGCCATCGGCGACGGCATCTCCAACGGATACCTGTCCATGGTCGTGGTCGCCGAGCCGCTGCGCCGTCAGGGCATCGGGCAAGCGCTGGTCCGGCACATCCTGGGTTCGGAGACGGGCATGACATGGGTGCTGCGGGCCGGCCGGCCGGGTGCCGCCGAGTTCTTTGCCAGGCTGGGCTTCAGCCCCTCGTCGGCCGCGATGGAGCGGCCGAGGGAGCAACGCCTGCGGGTGGCGCCTTGATCGGGGGAATCACGCGCACGGCGAAGCCGATGCTGATGGTTCTCGGTGGATTGCCGGGCACCGGCAAGACCACCATCGCGCGCGAACTCGCTGCCCGCTTCCCCTGCGCCTATCTGCGCATCGACACCATCGAGCAAGCGCTCATCCGATCGGGGGCTCTCGAGGAAGTGGGCCCAGCCGGCTACGCCGTGGCCTGCGAGCTTGCCCGGTCCAATCTCGCGCTCGGCATGTCGGTGATCGCCGATTGCGTCAATCCGCTCCCGGTCACCCGCGAGGCATGGCGTGCAGTGGCAGCCAGCACATCCTCGGGCCTGCTCGAGCTCGAGATCGTGTGCTCCGACCCCGTCGAGCACCGCAGGCGCGTGGAGAGCCGGAAGGCTGACATTTCGGGCCACGTTCCGCCGACCTGGGAGGCAGTCGCGCGCCATGAATACGAGGCCTGGACCACCAGCCGCCTCGTCATCGATTCGGCGGTCGTCAGCGCAAGCGAGGCGGCCACGCTGATCCTGGACCGGCCGCGCAGCCAAGCCGCAGGCGAGTAAACGGCCTACATCCGGCTGCGGGCGAGGCTGATCAGCACGGGTTTCGCGAGGGATACGGTGCTTCTCGAAGGAGCAAGCACCCATGGCCCGCGAATCCACGCTTTCGATCGACGGCCTGACCCTTTCCTACCGCTGCGCCGGCGACCCGCGATCGCCATGGCTCATCCTGCTGCACGGCTGGCCGCAATCGAAGTCGATCTACGACCCGGTGCTCGACGAACTGGGAAGGGACGCCCATGCCATCGCCTTCGACCTGCCCGGCATCGGCGGGTCGCTCGGCCTGCCGCATGGCCCATCGCCGTGCGAGCTGCATGCAATCGCCGGCCTCCTGCTGCGCGCGGCCGAATCGCTGGGCGCGCATTCGATCGTGTTCGCGGGCGTGGACATCGGCGGCATGCTCGCATTTGCAGCGGCGCGGGAGCACGGCGCACGCATTGCGGGCGCGGTGATCATGAACACCGTCATCCCCGGCGTTGCGCCGTGGTCGAGGCTCGTCGCCGAGCCCCGCATCTGGCACTTCGCGTTCCATGCGATACCGCAGCTGCCCGAACGGCTGGTGAGCGGACGCGAGCGCGCCTATTTCGACTACTTCTACGACCTGCTCGCGGGCGACAAGCATGCGCTGACGAACGAGATCCGGAACGACTGGACGCGCGCCTACCAGCGGCCCGAAGCCTTGAAGGCCGGCTTCGACTGGTACCGGGCGCTCGAGAGCGCCGCGCAACGCAACGCGAGCCCTGTTCGCATCGACACGCCCATCCTGTATTTGCGCGGCGACGCCGGCGGCCGCGACATCGACGACTATGTGGAAGGCCTGCGCAAGGCCGGCGCCGCGAATCTTCGATCGCGGCTCATCAGCGGCAGCGGAGAATTCCTTCCCGTCGAGGCGCCCGCTGCAACCTGCGAAGCGCTGCGCGCATTTCGCGCTGAACTCGGGCATGCGGCCTGACGCGGGCAACATCGCCCTTTCTTCGGAGACCTCCATGCAACCAAGAATCACCGTCATCACCCTCGGCGTCGAGGACCTGGAGAGAGCTGTCGCCTTCTATCGCGACGGGCTCGGCCTGCCCACCAACGGCATCGTGGGCAGGGAGTTCGAGAACGGCGCCGTCGCCTTCTTCGACCTGCAGGACGGGCTCAAGCTGGCCGTGTGGCCGCGCTCGAGCATCGCGGCCGACGCCGGCCTTCCGCTGCGCGCGGGCGGGTCCCTCGAATTCACCCTCGGGCACAACGTCATGTCGAAGGCCGACGTGGACGCCGTGATGCAGCAAGCCGCGAAGGCCGGTGCCACGGTGGTGAAAACCGCGGCCGACACTTTCTACGGCGGGTATGCCGGCTACTTCATGGACCCCGACGGGCACCTGTGGGAGGCGATCTACAACCCGCAACTGCTGCCAGGGGCTGAAGCTGCGTAGGCGCTTGGGCCCGCGGCCGCCCGTCAGGGCCTGTCGGGCCTGATGTCGGGTGCAGGGGTCAAGGAGACCCCCTGCACCTCGGCCGCTCTCGATTGCGCAGCCATGGCTGCCTTGAAGCCCGGTCGCGCCTGCAAGCGCTCCCAGTAGGCCGCCACCGCCGGTGTGAAGCGCTCGGCCAGGCCCAGGTGCTCGGCCAGCAGCAGTGCATAGCCGACCGACACGTCCGCCGCGGTGAAGCGGCCCGCGCAGAGATGCTCGCGTTCGGCGAGCAGCGGCTCCAGCGTTCGCAGGCGCGCGAGGAACCACTTGGCATAGTCGTCGGCCACCTGCGGCTGCTTTCGCTCCGCCGGCTCGAAGTGCGCGTACCGCAACACGAGCGTCTGCGGAAAGGTCAAGGTTGCCTCGCCGAAATGAAGGTAGTTGAGGTACGGCCCGAAGTCCGGCTCGCCGCAACCCACATCCAGTTGGCCCGCCGAGAAGCGCGCGGCCAGGTACTGGCAGATCGCGGCCGACTCGGTCATTCGCATGGCGCCGTCGGACAGCATCGGCACCGTGCCGAGCGGGTTGACCTCGAGGTACGGCCGAGACAGCACGCGCGGCGGAAAGGGCAGCATCCTGAGTTCGTAGGAAAGCCCGATCTCTTCGAGCATCCAGAGAGGGCGGAACGAGCGTGCGCTGACGCAGTGGTGCAGGATGATCATGGTTCGGCGGCTTGTGGCCGCCACTGTGTTGAATTGCGCGTCAGCCGCGCCGAGCCGCTTCGATCGCGGCGATGTCGATCTTTGTCATCTCCATCATCGCTTCGAACGCTCGCTTGGCTGCCGCCGGGTCGGGATCGGTGATGGCGGCCGTCGGGGCGCGCGGCGTGATCTGCCACGACAGTCCCCACTTGTCCTTGCACCAGCCGCATGCGCTGGCCTGGCCGCCGTTGCCGATGATCGCGTTCCACAAGCGGTCMGTTTCGGCCTGGTCGTCGGTCGCGACCTGGAAYGARAAGGCCTCGCTGTGCTTGAACGCCGGCCTCCGTTCAGGCCCAGGCAGGAGATGCCCATCACCGTGAACTCGACCGTCAGCACGTCGCCCTCCTTGCCCGAGGGATAGTCGCCGGGCGCGCGATGGACAGCGCCCACGGCGCTGTCGGGGAAGGTCTCTGCGTAGAACTTGGCGGCATCCAGGGCGGTGCCGTCGTACCAGAGACAAATCGTGTTCTTGCTGATCATCTTGGGTCTCCTGAATGGGGCAGATACGAACGCCAGTTGCGATCCACGGCAGGATAGCGCCTCCAGCCGCCACACGCGCGTCCGCGATAATTTTGCGATGGCCATCGATCCGATCATCCAGGACCCCGCACTGCTGCGGCGGCTGCTGCGCGCCAAGGACCGGATGGACGCCGCATCGCATGAGGAGTGGCCGGTCGAGCGGCTGGCCCGGGTGAGCGGCGTGTCGGAGGCACACTTCGCGCGATCGTTCAAGCAGGCCTTCGGCACGCCGCCGCACCGGTACCTGCTCACGCGGCGCATCGAGCGCGCGATGGCGCTGCTGCGCGAGACCGACCGGCCGATCACCGACATCGCCTTCGAGACGGGCTGGGCGAGCCTGGGCACCTTCGGGCGCACCTTCCGCGACATCACCGGCAGCAGCCCGAGCGCGATCCGCGCGCGCGGCAAGGCCACGCCGCAAGGGCTCGGCCGGGTGCCCGTGTGCATCGTCAATGCTGCGCACCGGCCCCATCTCACGACCGCAGTTTCGGAGAAGCGGCGCCTCGCGGCGGACGGTACAAACGAGCCTGAACAACCACAGGAGATTCCATGAATCAGGGCATTGAAGTCGCCGGTCTGTATGTGCACGATCAGGA
>NZ_JBFTPJ010000347.1:0-5490 GCF_056398445.1 Variovorax sp. 01T439_2 | reverse complement strand
CCACGAAGCAGTTCGACTGCTGCACCAAAAGGCGCAGCAGGTTGGCCGTGGGCGGCAGGCGGTATTCGCCGGTGAGGATGGTGTACCAGCCGGAATTCACGTTCTCGATCAGCGAGACGGTGCCGAGCGGCGATTCGCAGCGCTCAAGCTGGCTGCTTTCGCCGGCGGTGGCCGAGCCCGCGGCGCTGCCCGTGGCGACGGTCTTGGCCGACTGGCTGCCCATCTGCATGTCGGTGGTCGCGCAACCGGTCAGCAGCAGTGCGCCGACGGCCACGGCCGCGAACGGAAACTTTGTCCTGAACTTCATGATGAACTCCCTCTCCTCGAGATCTGGTGTTGAAACGTCAGCGGCGAGGATACGCGTAAAAGATTGCAAGAATCAATCGCGCGAATGTCCGACTGGACGCGCCCGTACCTAGGCCGTTCGGCGGATGCGCTCGATCAGCCCGTTGAGCGCCTCGATCGAGCCGAAGTGGATCGCCAACTCGCCGCTCTCCTCCACCTTGCCGCCGCGCTTGCTGCGCTTCTTGATGCGGACCTCGACCTCGGCGGTCAGCAGGTCGGCCAGTTCCTCTTCCACGCGCTGCAGGTCGCGCGACTTCTCACCGTCGTTGCTGCGGCGGGACGGCGTGAGGGTGAACTCGGCCGCCAGCCTTTTGACCAGCGCCTCGGCTTCGCGCACCGACATCTTCTTGGCCGCGATCTGGTTGGCGGCCGTGATCTGCGTGCCGCGGTCCAGCGAGAGCAGCGCGCGGGCATGGCCCATGTCGATGTCGCCGGCCATCAGCATCTGCTGCGCCGGCTCGGCCAGGTTCAGCAGCCGCAGCAGGTTGCTGGCCGCGCTGCGCGACCGGCCCACGGCCTGTGCAGCCGCTTCGTGAGTGAGCCCAAACTCTGAGACCAGGCGTTGCAGGCCTTGGGCTTCTTCGAGCGGATTGAGGTCTTCGCGCTGGATGTTCTCGATCAGCGACATGGCCGCCGCGGCCTCGTTAGGCACGTCGCGCACCAGCACCGGCACGCGGTCCAGGCCCGCGAGCCGGGCGGCGCGGAAGCGGCGCTCGCCCGCGATGATCTCGTATTCGGCGTTCTTGGCGGCGGCCGATTCGGCATCGAGCCGGCGCACCAGGATCGGCTGCATGATGCCCTGCGCCTTGATGCTCTCGGCCAGCTCGTAGAGCGCGCCTTCGTCCATGCGGGTGCGCGGCTGGTAGACGCCGGCCACCATCTCGTCGAGCATCAGCGTGTTCGGGTTCTGCGCGGCGGCGCCTTCGTCGGCACCGCTGGGGTCGGCGGACGGCGCGGCCGTGGGGCCGAGCAGCGCTTCGAGGCCGCGCCCCAGGCCCTTGGGTTTCTTGGTCGCCATCAGTGCGTGTCTTTCGTCGAGATTTCGTTCAGTAGTTGCCGGCCCTGGGGCCAGTCGCCCAGGCCGGATTCGGCGTTCAGGTGGCCACCCGCACCGGCGTCGACGAAGCGGGCGCCCCAGTCGGCGGCCATCTGGCGCGAGCGCGCGGCCTCGCAGTAGGGATCGTCGTTGGCGGCGATCAGCACCGAGGCAAAGGGCAGCGGCTGGCGCACGATGGGTGCCCAGCCCGGAATCAGCTGGCGCAGGTCGTCGCGCTCGACGTCGCCGGGTGCCACCAGCAGCGCGCCCCGCACCTTGTGCGTATTGCGCGAATGCGCAGCCCAGGCCGCAACGAGGATGCATCCCAGGCTGTGCGCCGCAAAGACCACGGGCTCGGATGCCGCCAGCACCTCTTCCTCGAGCCGCGCGGACCAGTCGCCGCGCAGCGGCCGCATCCAGTCGTGCTGCTCGACGCGGTGGTCGCCGTGGACCGACTCCCAGCGGGTTTGCCAATGGCCGGGGCCGCTGTTCTGCCAACCCGGCAGCAGGAAGACGGGAGAAGGCACGGCCATCAGAAGCTTTTCTCGCCCGAATCGGGGCCGCCTGCCGGCGACAGCACATCCTCCGGGACCGCCAGGTTGGGCGGCGCGACCGGCCCGACCGGCGCAATGGGAGGCGCAATGGCCCCGGATGCGAAGGCGCTGGCGGGCGGCATCTTCTCGACCAGCTCCTTGGCAAAGGCAACGAAGGCCTGGCTGCCGCGCGCGGCCGGGTCGAACACCACGCCGGGCAGTCCATAGCTCGGCGCCTCGGCCAGCCGCACGTTGCGCGGGATCACGGTGTCGAACACCTTGTCGCCGAAGTGGGCCTTGAGCTGTTCGCTCACCTGCTGCTGCAGCGTGATGCGCGGATCGAACATCACGCGCAGCAGGCCGATGATCTGCAGGTTCTTGTTGAGGTTGGCATGCACCTGCTTGATGGTGTTGACCAGGTCCGTGAGCCCCTCGAGCGCGAAGTACTCGCACTGCATCGGCACGATCACGCCATGGGCGGCGCACAGGCCGTTGAGCGTCAGCAGGCTCAGGCTCGGCGGGCAGTCGATCAGCACGAAGTCGTACTCGGCGCCCACGGTCGCAAGCGCGGTGCGCAGGCGCTTTTCGCGGCGGTCGAGCGCCACCATTTCGACTTCGGCGCCGGCCAGCTCGCGGTTGGCACCGAGCACGTCGTAGCCGCAGCCGCCCTCCACCAGCTTGTCGGCCTTGAYGCGCGCCTCGGCCACCGAAGCCGACTCCAGCAGCACGTCGTACACCGTGAGCTCCAGCTGGCGCTTGTCGATGCCCGAACCCATGGTTGCATTGCCCTGGGGATCGAGGTCGATCATCAGCACCCGCTGGCCCACCTTGGCCAGGCCGGCGGCCAGGTTGACGGTGGTGGTGGTCTTGCCGACGCCGCCCTTTTGGTTGGCAATGCAGAAAATCTTGGCCATATGAGGATCAGCGGGAAATGGCGAGCTTGATGCCGAAGGCGATCAGGAAGACGCCCGCGAGCTTTTCGAGCCTGCCCGAAATGCGCGGATTGGCGCGGATGCGCTCCGCCAGGAAGTGCGTGAGCAGCGTCGACGTGAGGCCGTAGAGGAAGGTCAGCGCGGCGATCGTCACCGCCATGGCGCCGAAAGTGACCACGCCCTGGTGGCGCGCGGGGTCGACGAACAGCGGAAAGAAGGCCATGTAGAACACGATGGCCTTGGGATTCAGCAAGGTGATGGCCAGCGCCTGGCGCATGAAGTGGCTGGGGCGGATGTTGAGGATGGGCGCCGCGCCGGGCTTGGCCAGCAGCATCTTGGCGCCCAGCCATGCCAGGTAGACGGCGCCCAGCCATTGCACCGCCTTGAATGCGGCCGGATAGGCCGCCAGCACGGCCGCCACGCCCGCCACCGCCGCCCACATCAGGAACTGGTCGCCGACGATCACGCCCAAGGTGGCCGCCAGGCCGCCACGGATTCCGCCTTTGCTGGTCGAGGTGATCAACGCGAGGTTGCCCGGACCGGGAATCAGGAGAAAGAGGACGATGGCGGCGACGAATGCGCCGTAGTCAGCAATGCCGAACATGGGATTTGCCTCGAGAAGGAGAGCCAGGGGGAGGCGTCGAGTCTAAGCGAGGCCGGCCCGGCGAGGATCGTTCGGCACCGGCTTTCACCGATGCGGCGACCTCTTTTTTGGCGATTCAGGCCGCTTCCTGGCGCGCCCAGACAATGCAGCGCTCGGCGTCCAGGCCGGGAACAGTCAATTGTTCCACGTGAAACACCGCGATACCCTGGGGCAAGGCGGCGAGCTCATCGGTGGGCATCTTGCCTTTCATGGCCAGCCAGACACCGCCCGACGCCAGCAGGTGCCGCGAACCGTTGAAGAAATCGGGCAAGGAGGCAAAGGCCCGGGAGCTGATGACTTCATAGCTGCCCGTCAGCGATTCGACGCGCGCATGCAGACCGCGCAGGTTGGGCAATTCGAGCTCGGCCGCCACCTGCTGGACGAAGGCCGCCTTCTTGGCCACGGCGTCGAGGCAGCTCACCTCAAGGTCTGGCCGCAGGACGGCAATCACCACGCCCGGCAGGCCACCGCCCGATCCCACGTCGAGCAACTTGCCCTTCCCCGCCCATTCGCGCTGCAGCGGCGCCACGGCCGCGAGGCTGTCGAGCAGATGGTGCGTCAGCACGCTGGCCGGATCGCGCAGCGCCGTGAGGTTGTAGACCTTGTTCCACTTGAGCATCAGCGTGCCGTAGGCCAGCAGCTGTTCCGCCTGCGCATCGGACAAGGCCGTGCCCAGGGCTGCCGCGCCCTGGCGCAGCGTTTCGATGGGCGCGCTCATTGGGCGGGCTGCGATTCTGCGGCGGCTTCCGTGGCGGCGTCGCGGTTGAATGCCTTGTGGCCGCCTTTGCGCAAGTGGATCATCAGCAAGGAAATGGCGGCCGGCGTGACGCCCGAGATGCGCGACGCCAGGCCCAGCGTCTCGGGCCGGTGCTTGTCGAGCTTCTGGCGAACCTCGAAACTCAGCGCCTTGACCTGGCTGTAGTCGAAATCGGCCGGCAGGCGCAGGTTCTCGAAATGCGCCGCGCGCTCCACTTCGTCGTGCTGGCGCTCGATGTAGCCCGAGTACTTGGCCGAGATCTCGATCTGCTCGATCTCGGTTTCATTGAGCGGCGATCCGGCGCTGTACTTTCCACCGTCCAGCGACATCAGCGTTTCGTAGTTCACATCGGGCCGGCGCAGCAGGTCGGCCAGGTTGTATTCGTGCTCGATGGCCTTGCCGAGCACGCGCTCCGATTCGGCAGCGGGCAGGTTGCGCGGATTCACCCAGATCGACTTGAGCCGTTCTGTTTCACGTGAAACAGTGTCGCGCTTGCGGCTGAAAGCATCCCAGCGCGCATCGTCCACCAAGCCCAGCTTGCGCCCTGCTTCGGTCAGGCGCATGTCGGCGTTGTCCTCGCGCAGCTGCAGCCGGAACTCGGCGCGGCTCGTGAACATGCGGTAAGGCTCGGTCACGCCCTTGGTGATCAGGTCGTCGACCAGCACGCCCAGGTAGGCTTCGTCGCGGCGCGGCAGCCAGGCTTCTTCGCCGCGGCACTGGAGCGCGGCATTGATGCCGGCAAACAGGCCCTGGGCCGCCGCCTCTTCGTAGCCAGTGGTGCCGTTGATCTGCCCGGCAAAGAACAGGCCCTTGATCGAGCGCGTCTCGAAGCTGCTCTTGAGTTCGCGCGGATCGAAATAGTCGTACTCGATGGCGTAGCCGGGCCGAAGGATGTGGGCGTTCTCCAGCCCGGGCATCGAGCGCACGAGCTGGTACTGGATGTCGAACGGCAGGCTGGTCGAGATGCCGTTGGGGTAGTACTCGTTGGTCGTCAGGCCTTCGGGCTCGAGAAAGATCTGGTGGCTTTCCTTGTCGGCAAAGCGGTTGATCTTGTCTTCGACGCTCGGGCAGTAGCGCGCGCGGACCGACTCGATCTTGCCGGTGAACATCGGGCTGCGGTCGAAGCCCGAGCGGATGATGTCGTGGGTGCGCGCATTGGTGTGGGTGATCCAGCACGGCATCTGCTGCGGATGCATGTCGGCCCGGCCCATGAAGCTGAACACCGGCATCGGCCCTGCCCGCCC
>NZ_JBFTPJ010000346.1:0-5495 GCF_056398445.1 Variovorax sp. 01T439_2 | reverse complement strand
ATCAAGGCCGAACTGCTCCTTGCACGGCTGCAGAAGATCGGAGGCCGGGTTTCGCCGGAAATTCTCGACAAGGTGCGCAGCAAGATCGAGCACCAGCGCTTCCGCGCTGCCTTGCCGGCATCGCGGCTCGCCCGTTGCCTGCCCATTCTTCGCGAAGCCATGACCGGCCGCTACGACAAGTTCGGCCGTGGCTTCCGGGGCGTGGTGCGCGACCTCTTCGAATCTGTGTAGGCTTGCGCCCAAGCGAATCGCGTCACTCCAGAAAAACAATGACCACCACGAATTCCTCCCCAGCAACCATCGCCGGCGCCCCTGGCGCTTCGCTTAGCGTGGTGGTGATCATCCCGTTCTACAACGGCGCCGATTTCATCGAGCGTTCGGTTCGAAGCGTGTTCGAGCAATCGGTGCCCGCGAACGAAGTGATCGTGGTCAACGACGGCTCCCGGCCCGAAGAGCGCGCGGCGCTCGACGCGCTCGCGGCCCGTTATCCCTTCCGCATCCTGGACAAGGAGAACGGCGGCCAGGGCTCGGCGCGCAACGCCGGGGTGGCTGCCTCCACCTCCGAATACATCTGCTTCCTCGACCAGGACGATTTCTACCTGCCCAACCACATCGAGACGCTCGTCACCTCGATCCCTCCGGACGACCGGCTCTTCGGCTATATCTACGCCGACCTGTACGAGGCCGATGGCGATGGCAACGTGATCCGCACGGGCGTCATCAAGGACCATGCCGAACACCCCAAGCGCAGCATCTTCGACCTGTTGCGCTACGACATGTTCGTGCTGCCCTCGGCCACGCTCGTGAGCCGCAAGGCCTTCGAGGCGGTGGGCGGGTTCGACTCGCAGTTCATGGGCTACGAGGACGACGACCTCTTCCTGCGCATTTTCCGCAAGGGTTACAGCAATCACTTCGTGGACAAGGCGGTGACGGTCTGGTGCATCCACACGGCGAGCACGTCGTTCGGCATCCGGATGGTCCGCAGCCGCTTCAAGTACTTCAAGAAGCTGCTGCAGATGTTCCCCGACGAGCATCAGCGCGGCCGCTACTACCTTCGCGAATATCTGATGCCGCGCTTTCAGCTGTTCTTCGTGAATGAAGCGATCGAAGCGATCAAGAAGGACGACCAGTACCGCGGGGAGATGAGCGCGGTGCTGGCGGAGTACGGTGCCATCGTCTTTGCGAACCCCTATGTGGGCCGCAAGAAGAAGCTGCGCCTGTGGATCACGCTCTTCCTGCTGCGCCACAGCACCCCGGGCATGGTCCGCTTCGTGGGGGCGCTCACCCGGCTGCCGGGCATCCGCAGCCTGCGGCGCATCTACAAGAGCTGACGCCGCAGCCCGCCGCAGGGCCAGCTAGCGGCCGACCGCCGCGGKCTGCTTTTGCGTTGTCATCGCCACATCGATGTAGGTGGCGAACTGCCGCACATATTCGGCCCGCAGGTGGCCGGAGTCCTTGTAGATCGGCGTCGCGTCGGCGTCCGCGCGGGTGCACTGGTCGTTCTTGCAGAGCGTCGGAATCGGGTCGATCACGATGGCACCGCTGCGCTTGGCGATCTGGCGCATGCGTTCGTGCAGTTCCTTCTGCACCGATCCCCAAGGCGCAGTAGGCGACATGCGAGCCACCTTCATGTCCCCGAGCCGCCCGCCTTTGATGAACTCCTCGGGCCCATACCCCTCCCCCACCGGGTTGTCCAGAACCAGATAAACCTGCTTGTGCTTGGCAAGGTTGGTCATCACCGCCTCGAGCATGTTGAGCGCCAGGTCCACGCCGCCGCCGCCCATGAAGCGGTGCTTGGTCTTGCCGTCGGAGTAGTAGTAGCGGTCGGCATCGGCGTTGGCGGCGTTGGGCTTGCCGGTTTCCGAGAAGTAGCAGTTCCAGCAGCCGCCGAACACCACTGCGTCGAACTTGTCGCTGATGGCCAGGCGCATGGCGCCGTCGCGGCGTTCGCCGCAGAGGTTGTTCTTTTCGTCGACCACGTTGGGAATGGGCGGGCAGGCGCCCCAGGTGGCGAAGGAGAGCGAATCGAGGGTGTCGGGCGCGATCTTGTTCAGCTCCACGGCGCGCGGGCCGTATTGCTCGATGTGGCTGTCGCCGAAAAGGAGCACCCGGCGCTTGCCGTGGCCGATCTGCTGGAGCACCTCGCCATCGACCTTGATGGGGCTGAGCCCGTCCGGGTAGCCCCAGTCCTTGGCGGCCGCGGCCGTCTTGTTGAAGTAGGGGTCGCTGTGCCGCCCGACGTAGTAGCGCGTGGCCGCCAGCGTGCCCAGCACCACGAAGCCCACCATCAGCGCCACCAGCACCGAGATCACGGTGCTGCTCTCGCTGCGGCGCGTGCCGCGCTCGACAAAGCGGTAGGTCAGCCAGGCCAGCACGACGGCCGCCAGCAGCATCAGCGCGCGCAGGCCGTTGGAGGGCAGCTCGCCCTCGACGATGCGCGCGTAGACCAGCAGCGGCCAGTGCCACAGGTACAGCGGATAGCTGATGAGGCCGACCCACACCATCGGCCTGGAGGCGAGCACGTAGCGGTTGAGCACGCCGGTCGGGCCGGCCGCAATGCAGTAGAAGGCGCCCAGCGTGGGCAGGATGGCCCAGAACCCCGGAAATGCCTTGCCGCCGCGGATGAACGCGAGGCCGAGGCCGATCAGCACCAGCCCGGCAATCGACTGCGCATGGCGGCCCCAGCCCGGCTTGGGCAGGGGCCGGTGCAGCCGCATGTACGCCAGCATGCCGCCGATCATCAGCTCCCAGAAGCGCGACAGCGGCGAATAGAACGCGGCCTCCCGGTGGCTGTGGATGGTCGCGACATTGAGCAGGAACGACAGGGCTGCCACCGCGCCCACCACCGTGAGCACGCGCCACTTGCGCTTCCATGCCAGGCCCAGCAGCACGGGCCAGAAGATGTAGAACTGCTCCTCGATGGCCAGCGACCACAGGTGCAGCAGCGGCTTGGTCTCGGCCGCGTTGTCGAAGTAGCCGGCCTCGCTCCAGAACGCGAAGTTCGAGACGAAGCCGGCGCCCGCCGCCACGTGCTTGCCGAGCTGCTCCCACTCGTGCGGCAGCAGCGCCCACCAGCCGAAGGCGAAGGTCGCGGCCAGCACCAGCACCAGCGCCGGAAAGATGCGCTTCACGCGGCGCGCGTAGAACTCGCGGTAGCTGAACCCGTCGCCCTCGAAGCTGCCCAGGATGATCGTGGTGATCAGGAAGCCCGAGATGACGAAGAAGATGTCGACCCCGATGAAGCCGCCCTTGATCCACTGCGGAAACGCGTGGTAGCCGAGCACGGAGAGCACGGCGACGGCGCGCAGGCCGTCGATGTCGGGTCGGTACTTGGGATGGAGCAGGTGGGCGTGTTCCTGCGGGGCTGTCGGGCTGCTCGTGGTCGTCATCGTCGTGGTTGGGAGGGGAAGGCGCCTGCGGTCTCTGCTGGCTTCCCGGCCCCGGATTGTCGGCGCAAACGCGGGAGCGGCTTTTTTCAGGTCCCGCGGGAGCGGGCCCGCAGGTAGCGCCAGAACGCGCCCGAGGTCCACACCTTGAGCAGGCTGGTCACGTGCCAGTAAAGATGCTTCCTGCTGCTGCGGCTGGCGCGCTGGGCCTCGTGGCGTGCGAGCAGGTCTTCGCCCACCTGCAGCTTCCAGCCCGCCAGCTGGGTCCGGGCGCAGATGTCGAAGTCTTCGCCGTACATGAAGAAGCGCTCGTCGAAGCCCCCGATCTGGCGGTAGGCCTGGCTGCGGAACAGCATGAACAGGCCCGGAATCCAGTCCGGCACCGCCGGGCGCACGTACCCCGGCTTGCGGCGCGTGAGGATCTCGAGCGGCGTGATGACGGCGCGGTGCTGCTCGGGCGTGCTGCGGCCGGGCTCCAGGATGCGCGGCGTCAGCAGGCCGGCGTCGGGCGCGGCCTGGGCGACCAGCGGCGCCAGCACGTCGCCGTCCAGGCGGATGTCGGGGTTGAGCACCAGGAACCAGGGCGTGCCGCAGTGCCCGAAGGCCTGGTTGTGGTTGGCGCCAAAGCCCTTGGGGCTCGTGTTTTCGATCCGCTCGACCGCAAACCCCCATTCCAGGCCGGCCAGCACGTCGGGTTCGGGGATGTTCAGCGTGAGCACCACCTTGGCGGTCGAACTGCGGCAGAAACGGTCCAGTTGCTCGAGCAGCGGGCGCACCAGCGCGAGCTGGCCGTGGCTGACGATCGAAATGGTGATCGGGGGGGAGGAAGGGGAAGGGGGCGCCGGCATGGTCTAATTTCGCTCGGGATTCTAGGGTCCCCCCACACCCACACATGATTGCTCTGATCGTCATCAGTTTCTTCGTCTCGGCCTTCGGGGTCCAGGTGTTCATGCGCCGCGCGCGCAGGCACGCCCGGCTCTATGGCGCCGACATGCCCCAGCGCTTCCACAAGGGCCACGTGCCGCGGCTCGGGGGGGCGGGCATCCTGCTTGGCATGGGCGCGGCCTGGCTGGCCTCCGGCATCACCGGCACCGACCCGTTCAACGTGTCCTGGCCGCTCAAGACCTCGATGCTCACGCTGCTGTGCATTGCGCCGGCGGTGCTCGGCGGCATCGTCGAAGACGTGACGCAGAACGTCAAGGTGCGCTACCGGCTCGCGCTCACCATAGGCTCCGCGCTGCTCGCGTGCTGGGTGCTGGGCCTGGGCCTGTCGCGCACCGGCATCGAGGCGGTCGATGGCTGGCTGGCCCTGGTGCCGTACGGCGCCGTGCTGTTCGCGGCGCTGGCCATCGGCGGGCTGCCCCATGCCTTCAACATCATCGACGGCTACAACGGGCTGGCCGGCACGGTGGCGGTGCTGGTGTGCCTGGCCATTTCGCACGTGGCGCTGCAGGTGGGCGACCGCCAGCTCGCGGCCATGATGGTCTGCCTGGTCGGCGCCACCATCGGCTTCCTGATCTGGAACTATCCGCGCGGCAAGATATTTGCCGGCGACGGCGGCGCCTACGTCTGGGGCATGGTGATTGCGCTGGCCTGCGTGACGCTGGTGCAGCGGCACCGCGTCGTCTCGCCGTGGTTTCCGATGCTGCTGCTGATCTACCCGGTGTGGGAGACGCTGTTCTCCATCTACCGCAAGCTCGCGCGCGGGCAGTCGCCCGGCACCGCCGATGCGCTGCACTTCCACCAGCTGATCTTCCGGCGCATCGTGCGCGTGGCGTTCGCGGACGACGAGGCGCGGCAATTGCTCGCCCGCAACAACCGGACCTCGCCCTACCTCTGGATGTTCGCCGCGCTGTCGGTGGTGCCCGCGGTGCTGTTCTGGAACAACACCATCGTGCTGATGCTGTTCTGCCTGCTGTTTGTCACGACCTATGTGGGCGCCTACCTGATGATCGTGCGATTCAAGGTGCCGCGCTGGCTGCGCCCGTGACGGTCTCCCTGCTGCAAGAATTCATTCTTCCCATCGTCCCCACCGTTTTGGAGCCTGCCCGCCCATGACCGACCCCGTCCTCAACATTCCCCCGCGCGACAAGGCCGAGATCCTGGCCC
>NZ_JBFTPJ010000345.1:0-5503 GCF_056398445.1 Variovorax sp. 01T439_2 | reverse complement strand
CCGAGCATCTGGGCCATTCCGGAAGACATCGAGCGCGACGACCCCGAGGTGCGCGCCAAGCTCAAGCAGGTGGCCAAGCTGCTCGAGATGCCGCAGAAGGACTTCGACAAGAAGCTCGAGGACGAGGACAAGACCTTCGTCTGGATCAAGCGCCAGGTCGACGAGCCGATTGCCAAGCAGATTGCCGCGCTCAACCTCAAGGGCATCTACCAGCGCAAGGAATACAAGCGCCAGTACCCCGAGGGCGAGGCCGCGGCGCACGTGGTGGGCTTCACCAACGTCGAGGACAACGGGCAGGAAGGCATCGAGCTTTCCTTCAACAAGGAACTGGCCGGCAAGGCCGGCTCGCGCCGCGTCATCAAGGACCGCCTGGGCCGCGTGGTCGAGGGCGTGGGCGAGCAGGTGCCGCCGGTCGACGGCAAGGACATCCAGCTCAGCGTCGACAGCAAGGTGCAGTTCTTCGCCTACCAGAAGCTGCGCGACGCCGTGACCGCGCGTCGTGCTAAGGCCGGCAGCGTGGTGGTGCTGGACGCGGTCACCGGCGAGGTGCTGGCACTGGCCAACTACCCGAGCTACGTGCCCGACAAGCGGCAGAACCTCACGGGCGAGCAGCTGCGCAACCGCGCGCTCACCGACACCTTCGAGCCCGGCTCGACCATGAAGCCGATCACCGTGGCCATGGCGCTGGAGGCCGGCCGCGTGAAGCCCTCGACGCTGATCGAGACCTCGCCCGGCCGCTTCCAGCTGGGCGGCTTCACCATCAGCGACACGCACAACTACGGCACGCTCACGGTCGAGGGCGTGATCCAGAAGTCCAGCAACGTGGGGGCGCTCAAGATCGCGCAGAAGATGACCCCGCACGAGATGTGGGACACCTACACCGCGCTCGGCTACGGCCAGAAGCCGCAGATCCAGTTCCCCGGCGCGGTCACGGGGCGCCTGCGCCCCTGGAAGACCTGGAAGCCCGTGGAGCAGGCCACCATGGCCTATGGCTACGGCCTGTCGGCGTCGCTGTTCCAGATGGCGCATTCGTACACCGCCTTCGCGCACGACGGCGCGATCATTCCGGTCACCATCCTCAAGAGCACCGAGTCGCCCGCGGGCGTGCGGGTGTTCTCGCCGTCGAACGCGCTGGCGGTGCGCAAGATGCTGCAGATGGCGGCAGGCCCGGGCGGCACCGGCACGCGCGCGCAGACCGTCGGCTATTCGGTCGGCGGCAAGTCGGGCACCGCGCACAAGCAGGTTGGCAAAGGTTACGCGAGCAACAAATATCGCGCGTGGTTCACCGGCATGGCACCGATCGAAAAGCCGCGCATCATCGTCGGCGTGATGATCGACGAGCCGAGCGACGGCCAGTACTTCGGCGGCGTGGCCGCCGCGCCCGTTTTCAGCGAGGTCGTGCAGCAGACCCTGCGCATGATGAACGTTCCGCCCGACCTCGCGGTCAAACCGCTGGTGGTGACGCAAGGCGTCGACGAGAGCTTCTGAGCATGCTGACACTCACTTCCCCTCAACTCGCCGCGCTCTGGCTCAAGGAGCGCGTGCAGGGTGCGCTGCATGCGGACAGCCGGCCGGTGGGCGCGGGCGACGGCTTCATTGCCTGGCCCGGCGCAGCCACCGACGGGCGCAGGCACGTGGCGTCGGCACTGGCGCAGGGCGCCGCGGCCTGCCTGGTCGAGCAGCAGGGCGCCGAGGCCTTCGGTTTCGATGGCGACGAACGCATTGCAAGCTATCCGGGGCTCAAGGCCGCCACCGGCCCGATCGCATCGGCCTTCTACGACAACCCCTCGGCCGCGCTCGAAGTGCTGGCCGTGACCGGCACCAACGGCAAGACCTCCACCGCATGGTGGCTCGCCGAATCGCTTTCCACGCTGGCCGTGCCCGGCGGCGTTCGCGCGCCGCGGCTGGACGGCAGCGCCGAGCGCGGCGTGCCTTCGCCCTGTGCGGTGATGGGCACGCTGGGCATCGGCGTGCCGCCGGAGCTCGTCTACACCGGCCTCACCACGCCCGACCCGGTGATGATGCAGCGCGAGCTGCGCGCGCTGGTCGAGCGCGGCTTCGGCGCCTGCGCCATCGAGGCCTCGTCGATCGGCATTGCCGAACGCCGGCTCGACGGTGCGCGCATCGCGGTGGCGGTGTTCACCAATTTCACGCAGGACCATCTCGACTACCACGGCAGCATGGATGCCTACTGGCAGGCCAAGGCCGAGCTGTTCCGCTGGCCCGGGCTGCGCGCCGCGGTGATCAACATCGACGACGTGCACGGCGCGAGCCTGTGCGCGAACCTGCTCGAGGCCGGCATCGGTGCGCTCGACGTCTGGACCGTGTCGGCCGCCGGCGCGCCGGCGCGGCTCATGGCGCGCGACGTCGGCTACGACGCGCAGGGCCTGCGCTTCTCGGTGGCCGAGCACGACAACGACGCCGTGGAGCGCATGTCGACCGGCCTGATCGGCCAGTACAACGTGGCCAACCTGCTGGGCGTGCTCGGCACGCTGCGGGCCCTGGGGCTGTCGCTCGCGCAGGCCGTGGCGGCCTGCAGCAGGCTCACCAGCGTGCCGGGCCGCATGGAGCGCGTGGGCGCCGCCGATGCGAATGCGGTTGCGCCGCTGGCGGTGGTCGACTATGCCCACACGCCCGACGCCCTCGACAAGGCGCTGGCCGGCCTGCGCCCGCTTGCGCAGCAGCGCGGCGGCGCGCTCTGGTGCGTGTTCGGCTGCGGCGGCGACCGCGATCCGATCAAGCGCCCGATGATGGCCGCGGTGGCCGAGCGCCAGGCCGACCGCGTGGTCGTGACCAGCGACAACCCGCGCAGCGAGAACCCCGACGCGATCATCAGCCAGGTGCTGCTCGGCCTCGCGCGCCCCGAAGCGGCCCAGGTGCAGCCCGACCGCGCGGCCGCCATTGCCGACGCCATCGCGCAGGCCGCGCCGCAGGACGTGGTGCTGCTCGCCGGCAAGGGCCATGAAGCCTGGCAGGAAATCGCCGGCCAGCGCATTCCGTTCTCGGACCGGACCCATGCGCTCGATGCGCTTTCGAAGCGGGGTGCCGCATGAGCCACTCGCCGATGATGTTCACGCTGGCCCAGGCGCRGCAATGGATTCCAGGCGCGCGCCTGGTGGGCGACGGCGCTACGGCCATTGCCCGCGTCCATACCGACACCCGCACGCTCGCGGATGGCGACCTGTTCGTGGCGCTCAAGGGCGAACGCTTCGACGCCAACGAATTCCTGGCCGATGCCAAGGCGCGCGGCGCCGTCGCCGCCATTGCGCACGGCGGCCTCGAGGCGGCCGGCCTGGCAGGGCTCGAGGTGCCCGATTCGCTGGCCGCGCTTGGCGCGCTCGGCGCCGGCTGGCGCGCGCAGTTCGATCTGCCGCTGATCGCCGTGACCGGCAGCAACGGCAAGACCACCGTCACGCAGATGATCGCGGCCGTGCTGGTCGCCTTCAGGGGCGATCGCGCGCTCGCGACGGCCGGCAACTTCAACAACGAGATCGGCGTTCCGCTGACCTTGCTGCGCCTGCGCGCGAAGCACCAGCATGCGGTGGTCGAGCTGGGCATGAACCATCCGGGCGAGATCGCGCGGCTCGCGGCCATCGCGCGTCCGACCGTCGCGCTGGTCAACAACGCGCAGCGCGAGCACCTGGAGTTCATGGCCACCGTGGAAGCGGTGGCGCTCGAGAACGGCGCGGTGTTTTCCTTCGTGCCGGAGGACGGCACCGCGGTGTTCCCGCACGGCGACGAATTCGCTCCTCTGTGGAACGACATGGCGCACGACGGCGCCACGCGCCGCTGCATGACCTTCGGCGAGCATGAAGACGCCGATATTTCTCTGGTGGGCGCCGAATGGCAGCAGGGCGCATGGCAGGTCCGCATCCGCACGCCGCTGGGCGACTTCGATGCGCAGTTGCACATCGCGGGCCGGCACAACGTCGTCAATGCGCTGGCGGCGACCGCGTGCGCGCTCGCTACCGGCATTCCGCCCGAGACCATTGCGCGCGGCCTCTCGGCCTTCGAACCGGTGAAGGGCCGCTCCAAGGCGAGCGCGGTGCTGCTGCCCGGCGGCCATTCGCTCACGCTGGTGGACGACAGCTACAACGCCAACCCCGATTCCGTGCGCGCGGCCATCGACGTGCTCGCGGCCTTGCCTGGCCCGCGCCTCCTGGTGCTCGGCGACATGGGCGAGGTCGGCAACCGCGCGCCCGAGTTCCATGCCGAGGTCGGCGACTGGGCGCGCCAGCGCGGCATCGAGGCCGTGTATGCGCTCGGCGCCGAAACCGCGCACAGCATCGCGGCCTTCGACGGCGGCGACAACGGCCGCCATTTCCCGGACATCGAGACGCTCGGCGCCGCGGTGCTGGCGCGGCTGCCCCAGGTGGGGAGCGTGCTCGTCAAGGGCTCGCGCTTCATGAAGATGGAGCGCGTGGTGCAGGCGATCGAGCAATCACGACAACAACAAAAGGAGGCCGGTCATGACGCATGAGCCGCGCGACACCACATGCTGATGAGCCTGGCCCAATGGCTGCAGACACTTTCGCCCGAGTTCGGGTTCTTGCGCGTTTTCCAATACCTCACCTTCCGTGCGCTGATGGCTGCGCTGACGGCGCTGGTGGTCGGCCTGGTGGCCGGGCCCTATGTGATCCGCCGCCTGGCCGCGCTCAAGATCGGCCAGCCGGTGCGCGGCTATGGCATGGAAACGCACCTCACCAAGAGCGGCACGCCCACCATGGGCGGCGTGCTGGTGCTGTTCGCCATTGCCTTCGCCACGCTGATGTGGTTCGACCCCTCCAACCGCTTCGTGTGGATCGTGCTGTGGGTCACGCTGGGCTTCGRCGCCATCGGCTGGGTCGACGACTGGCGCAAGGTGGTGCGCAAGGACCCGGAGGGCATGCGCTCGCGCGAGAAGTATTTCTGGCAGTCGGTGGTGGGCCTGATCGCGGGCTTCTACCTGCTCTTCAGCATCTCGGAAAGTTCGAACTGGCGCGTGCTGCAGCTGTTCTTCGCCTGGGTGCAGTCGGGCTTCGACCTGGACTTTCCGCCCAAGATCAACCTGCTGGTGCCCTTCTTCAAGGAAGTGAGCTACCCGCTCGGCGGCATCGGCTTCGTGATCCTCACGTACCTGGTGATCGTGGGCGCKAGCAACGCGGTCAACCTGACCGACGGCCTGGACGGCCTGGCGATCATGCCGGTGGTGATGGTGGGTTCGGCACTGGGCGTGTTCGCCTACGTCACGGGCAGCGCGGTGTATTCCAAGTACCTGCTGTTTCCCAACATCCCGGGCTCGGGCGAACTGCTGGTGTTCTGCTCGGCCATGGCCGGCGCGGGGCTCGCGTTCCTCTGGTTCAACACCCATCCGGCGCAGGTCTTCATGGGCGACGTGGGCGCGCTCGCGCTGGGCGGCGCGCTGGGCACCATCGCGGTCATCGTGCGCCAGGAGATCGTGTTCTTCATCATGGGCGGCATCTTCGTGGTCGAGGCGATCTCGGTGATGGCGCAGGTCATGTAC
>NZ_JBFTPJ010000344.1:0-5504 GCF_056398445.1 Variovorax sp. 01T439_2 | reverse complement strand
GAAGGACGGCACGCTCGTGACCGTGAGCTGCGCCGAGGGCGACACCGGCTTCATCTACGACGGCCTGCTCGARACCGAGGTSACSGAAGTGCAGCGCGGCGTGATGCCCGAGATCGACATCCAGCTGATGATGAACGTCGGCAACCCGCARCTGGCCTTCGACTTCKSSCAGMTSCCGAACCASGGCGTGGGCCTGGCCCGCCTCGAGTTCATCATCAACAACAACATCGGCGTGCATCCGAAGGCGATCCTCGACTATCCGAACGTCGACAACGACCTGAAGAAGGCCGTTGAATCCGTGGCCCGCGGCCATGCCTCGCCGCGCGCCTTCTATGTCGACAAGGTGGCCGAAGGCATCGCGACCATCGCTGCGGCCTTCTGGCCCAAGAAGGTGATCGTCCGCCTGTCGGACTTCAAGTCGAACGAATACCGCAAGCTGATCGGCGGCAGCCGCTACGAGCCGGAAGAAGAAAACCCGATGCTCGGCTTCCGCGGCGCCGCGCGCTACCTGAGCAAGGATTTCGGCGAGGCCTTTGCCATGGAATGCGAGGCACTCAAGCGCGTGCGCAACGACATGGGCCTTATCAACGTGCAGATCATGGTGCCCTTCGTGCGCACGCTGGGCCAGGCCGAACGCGTCACCACGCTGCTTGGCGAACATGGCCTCAAGCGCGGCGAGAACGAGCTCAAGCTGATCATGATGTGCGAGGTGCCGAGCAACGCCATCCTGCCGGAAGAGTTCCTGAAGTACTTCGACGGCTTCTCGATCGGCTCGAACGACCTGACCCAGCTCACGCTCGGCCTGGACCGCGATTCGGGGCTCGAACTGCTGGCCGCCGACTTCGACGAGCGCGACCCGGCCATCAAGGCGCTGCTGAGCCGCGTCATCAAGGCCTGCAAGGCCGAGGGCAAGTACGTCGGCATCTGCGGCCAGGGCCCCAGCGACCACCCGGACTTCGCGCTCTGGCTGGCGGAGCAGGGCATCGAGTCGATTTCGCTCAATCCGGACAGCGTCATCGACACCTGGCAGCAGCTCGCCAAGCGCTGACAGGGAGGAGGGCGGCGGACCTGCCCGCCGCACGGCAGGCCTGCGGGATTCCCATCGGGAAATTCCCGCTTTGCGGCCTGCCGGAATGAATCACAATGTGTTACTCGTGTCAGACTCGTGACATCCGGCGGCGAGTGGGTTCGCAAGGCGAACCGCTCGTTGCCGCACACGCCGGTATTTCGCGAAAGAAACCATCATGATTCTTGTCAAGACAGAAGCCGGACAGCAGGTTCTCAAGGATCGCTCGGTGCCGCTTTCGCCGCGCCAGCGCACCGCGTTCATCCTGTTCGACGGCAAGCGCTCGGTCGACGAGGTGCTTGCCTCCGGAACGGGCATCGGGCGAGAAGAAATCGACCAGATGGTCGAATTGGGGCTGCTCGGACCCGTGGCGGCAAGCAAGCCGGCTGCGCCGGCGCCAGCCAGGGCGCCCGTGTCCGAGGCACCTGCGGCACCGGCAGCCGCAAGCAAGGCGCCGGCGGCGCCAAAACCGGCCGAACCCGCGCCGCCCTCCGGGCGCAGCAGGCAGCAGCGCTACAAGGATGCCTATCCCATTGCCACCCAATTGACCGGCTCGCTCGGCCTGATGGGCTTCAGGCTCAACCTGCAGGTCGAAGGCACCACCAGCTACGAAGACCTGGTCGCCCTGGCGCCCAAGATCCGCGCCGCAGTGGGCGCAGAGAAGGCCGCGGCGCTGGACAGGGCCCTGAAAGACTGACGCTGGACACGCGTGGCCGCAAGCAGTGCTACAATAGCCGGCTTTGCCTTGCCACACTGCGCCCGACGCTGCAGGTGGCTTTTCCTCTTCCACGGAAGAATCCACAAGGAGTGCCATGCGTCACTACGAAATCATTTTGCTGATCCACCCGGATCAGAGCGAACAAGTTCCGGCCATGCTGGAGCGCTACAAGGGCCTCATCACGGCCGGCGGCGGCAAGGTCCACCGCGTTGAGGACTGGGGCCGCCGCCAGCTGGCCTACCAGATCAACAAGCTCAGCAAGGCGCACTACCTGTGCGTCAACATCGAAGCCGAGCAAACCGTGATGGGCGAACTGGAACACGCGTTCAAGTTCAACGATGCCGTGCTGCGCCACCTCACCGTCCAGAAGAAGAAGGCCGAAACCGGTCCTTCGTCGATGATGAAGACGGTCGAGCGCGAAGAAGCCCGCAAGGCTCAGCAGGCCGAATACGCCGCCAACAACAGCTGATGGCGTGACCGCTGCCGCTGCTGCGGCAACCGGTGTCAATCAGCTGGTGCTGACCGCCTCGGTTGCCGAACTCGGAGCCTTGCGATACACGCCGGCCGGCCTTCCCGCCATCGATCTGAAGCTCGAACACGAGTCGACGCTCCAGGAGGCAGGAAAAGCCAGGCAGGTGAAAACGGCCCTCAGGGCCGTTGCCTTCGGCGCCATCGCCGAACGGCTCGCAACGCAGTCGATGGGAAGTCTCTGGCGTTTTCAGGGCTTCCTCGCGACACCGGGCAATGGCAAGCATCCGGTCCTGCACATCCAGGATTTTCAGCAAGATTAATTTTCGACAAGAGGTCCCCAAATGGCCACGTTCAAGAAATTCAACAAAGACAAGCGCCCGAAGCGCAACACCCAGTCGCTGCTGTTCAAGCGCAAGCGCTTCTGCCGCTTCACCGTCGCTGGCGTCGAGGAAATCGACTACAAGGACATCGACACGCTGCGTGACTTCATCAGCGAAAACGGCAAGATCATCCCCGCCCGCCTGACCGGTACGCGCGCGATCTACCAGCGCCAGCTGAACACCGCCATCAAGCGCGCGCGCTTCCTGGCCATGGTGCCGTACAGCGACCAGCACCGCGTCTAAGAAGGAGCACACACCATGCAAATCATTCTTCTGGACAAGGTTCTGAACGTCGGCGGCCTGGGCGACATCGTCAAGGTCAAGGACGGCTACGCACGCAACTTCCTGATCCCGACGGGCCGCGCCCGCCGCGCCACCGCTGCCAACAAGGCCGAATTCGAAGCCAAGCGCGTCGAACTCGAAAAGGCTGCGGCCGCCAAGCTGGCCGAGTCGCAAGCCCAGGGCGAGAAGCTCGGCGGCACCACTGTCAAGCTGACCCAAAAGGCCGGCGTCGACGGCCGCCTGTTCGGCTCGGTCACCAACGGCGACATCGCCGAAGAACTGGGCAAGCAAGGCTACAAGGTTGCCAAGTCGCAAGTGCGCCTGCCCAACGGCCCAATCAAGGTCGTCGGCGACAGCACCGTGAGCGTTGCGCTGCACACCGACGTGGTGGTCGACATCACCGTCACGGTCTACGGCGAAACCGCCTGATCGTCCACAGCGCCTTGTGCGCTGCCGCAAAAGCCGCCTCCGGGCGGCTTTTGTCTTTCTGCGCACCGGTTTTCCAGCGCGATGCACTGAAAGATCACTGTTTATTCACAACTTTGTCCACACACGCCAGCGCGTGCGCGGCTTAGCATGCAGGGTTGCAAGGGAAGTCCATGTCCGCCGTTTTTTCCTATGCCGACAATGACCCGTCGGCCGATCGTCAAGTTGCCCAGCTTCGCATTCCGCCTCATTCGATCGAGGCCGAGTCGAGCGTGCTCGGCGGCCTGCTGCTCGACAACGGTGCCTGGGACCGCATGGGCGACCTGCTGGTGGATGGCGACTTCTACCGCCACGAACACAAGCTGATCTATGCCGCGATCGGCGGATTGATCAACGCCAGCAAGCCGGCCGATGTCATCACGGTCTACGAGCAGCTGCAGGGCCTGGGCAAGGCCGATGAAATCGGCGGCCTGGTCTACCTCAATTCGCTCGCGCAGTATGTGCCGAGCGCGAGCAACATCCGCCGCTACGCGGAGATCGTGCGCGAACGCTCGATCCTGCGGAAACTCGTCTCCGCAAGCGACGAGATCGCGACCAATGCGTTCAACACGCAGGGCAAGTCGGTCGACAAGATCCTGGACGAGGCCGAGCAGAAGATCTTCAACATCGGCGAAGAAGGCACGCGGATGAAGCAGGGCTTCCAGAGCATGGATGCCCTGGTGGTCGARCTGCTCGACCGCGTGACCGARATGGCSGAGAACCCGAACGACATCACGGGCRTKCGCACCGGCTTCYACGASTTCGACAAGATGACCTCSGGCCTGCAGCCGGGCGACATGATCGTGCTGGCCGCGCGCCCTTCCATGGGCAAGACCTCGCTGGCCATCAACATCGCCGAGCACGTGGCGCTCAACGAAGGGCTGCCGGTGGCGGTCTTCTCGATGGAAATGGGTGCGTCGCAGCTGGCGGTGCGCATCGTGGGTTCGATCGGGCGCATCGACCAGGGACACCTGCGCACCGGCAAGCTCAGCGACGAAGAATGGCCGCGCCTCACGGAAGCGATCGAGAAGCTGCGCAACGTGTCGCTGCACATCGACGAGACCCCTGGCCTGACCACCAGCGAGCTGCGTGCCAATGCGCGCCGCCTGGCGCGCCAGTACGGGCGCCTCGGCCTGATCGTGGTCGACTACCTCCAGCTCATGAGCGTGTCGACCAGCATGAACGACGAGAACCGCGCCACGGCCGTGGGCGAAATCTCGCGTGGCCTGAAGATGCTCGCCAAGGAGCTCAAGTGCCCGGTGATCGCGCTGTCGCAGTTGAGCCGCGGCGTCGAAAGCCGCACCGACAAGCGTCCCATGATGAGCGACCTGCGCGAATCCGGCGCCATCGAGCAGGACGCGGACATCATCATGTTCATCTACCGCGACGACTACTACGACAAGAACAGCAAGGAGCCGGGCGTGGCCGAGGTGATCATCAGCAAGCACCGCAACGGGCCCACGGGCACCGTCAAGCTGACCTTCCTCAAGCCGCTCACCAAGTTCGAGAACCTGGCCAGCTACGGCAGCAGCGACGACTACTGACCCTGCCTCATCTTCATTTCTGCGGCTGCGGCAGCTTCGCTTCGGCCGCCCGCGCCTTCACCTGGCGCAGCATGTCGGCCAGCGTCTTGCCTGCTTCGTCGCGAAAGCGTTCGGGCAGCACGTCGACCGCATCCATGCGGTCGATGCGAAAACCGCGGAAGTCGTTGCGCAGCTCGCACCAGGTCGAGAGCGTCCAGACCTTGCCCCAGTAGAAGCAACCGAGCGGACGCACGATGCGTTCACTGGCATCGCCCGACACGTCGCGATAGTGAAGGCGCAGTTTCTGGCGCGCCTGCACGGCTTCCCGCAGGGTCTGCAGCCGCGTGCGCAGCGCGTCGCCCAGGCCGAGTGCAGGTGCGTAGAGCGCCAGCGCCTCGGCCGAGACGCGCGCCGCCGGCGGCAGCACCGAGAGGATCTTGCCGAGCCCGGTCTCGATGTCGCGCGCGAGCGCCGGATCGACCCAGCTCTGCGCCAGGCGGGCCGCGGCCACGAGCGCCGAAGCTTCGTCCTGCGTGAACATCAGCGGCGGCAGCTCGAAGCCCGCACCCATCAGCGGCGGCAGCTCGAAGCCCGCACCC